>JACOEM010000007.1 GCA_024998565.1 Nitrospira sp. | reverse complement strand
CCGACCTGTTGGGGCCGGTGCTGTCGGGGGGCGCGAGCGCGCCTCCCGCTTCCGCGCCAGTCGTCACCGCTGCCTGACTATGCACATAGGGCTGAAGCCGAGGCAGTGTACCCACAGTTGTCGACGCGTCTGCCGTCGGCTTGGCACTCGATGCGTGAGCCTGCTCCCTCGCGCTCGTGCGGATCATTCCATCGGAGGGCCGGTCACGAACGATTCTTCGTTGTCGCGACACAGTCTCAGATGTCCTCTGTGGGTCTGACCTCTGGTCCCCGAAGAGCGATGACACGGTCGCACCCGGTGTCAAGACGGTCGCCGCGCTGCGCGGGTTTCTGAGCGCCAGATGCACTTTTCCTTCCATTGATGCGAGTGACAGCCGCTCCGCCTCGTGGGGAGCCACCTCCAGGGTGACGACGGTCGGCGGGGTGCGCGAGGCCTTCCGGCCTGAGAGAAGCGACTCCTCCTCTTTGCCGGTCGACGCATCCAGTCCGGTCGACAGCACCATAATGTCGGCTAACACCAACTTCGTGGTCGGTTCACCGCCGTTGAGCACTCGAGACATGGTGGTTAGAACGTCCACGCGGTCGCCAGGTTTCAAAATCCCTCCGACTCCCGTGACATCATCCACTTTGATGGCCATGGCACGCTTCTCGGGATGGGTGACGGCCGCGATGCCGCCGGTCGTGACGTCGGTAGGCGCGAGTTTCGAGACAAGAATAGGTTCCTGCGAGGTAAGCGGCGTCAACAGCACGCGACCGATCAGTTCATCGCTCGACGGGAAGGTCCCATCAGGGACGCTCTCGGAGGGAAAAGACACCACACGGACGGCATCACTGGACAGCACGGTTCCCCAGGGAAGCGCGTGGGCAGCCACGGCGACGGACGTCATTCGATTGTTCGCGCTGAGCTCGGTTCGCGTCTCATCCAGTAGTTGCTGGACATAGCCATATGCGAGTAGGCTGCTCACCGCTCCGATCGTTCCCCCCAGCCCGATCACAAGGAGTGCCCGTTGCCGAGATGTCAGCGCCATATATATGCTCCTCGCGATACAACGTTGCCGCCTGCTGAATCCCGGAACATGCGCTCTCCCAGATTGCCGCTGCGATGTTCATCCGGCTTTCGCCCGACCGGGAAGGTGACAGGGTGCCACCGTCTCCCGGCTATTCATGCGATCCGTCAAGAGATCAACGACAGATCTCCTCGCCACCACAGTGTCAGTGCCGTCCCGAGCGCGATCACGATACCGTACCGGAGCAACGGTTCTGGAGCGGTCGACGTTGCAGAGGGCGCCGGACAACCGGTGAGCGCGATCGTCAGACACCCTGCATAGACGGACCGCAGCATCGTCCGCCATCCCCGGTGCCGGCAACTGACGCCCAGTGCATAGAGCCCGCCGAACAGGGCGATGGCCACGGCGGCCTGCATCACGCCGAACGGTCCTAAGCAGCTTCCGACCGCGCCAAGAAGTTTCACGTCTCCGGCCCCCATTCCTCCGCACGCATAGAACCCGATCAGCAGAGCGATGCCGACACAGTACCCGGCCAGACTACCGACCAGGCCACTCAGGCCATCGTGTGCGGTCTGTAAGGTGATGCCACCGCTCACACCTGCCATCGTGAGCCAATTCGGAATCAGGCCCCTGGCCGCGTCGCTGACCGCCCCGAGGATCACCACGACCAGAACGAATAGCATCATGTCCATCGTCACCTCGAAGGGAGATCCGACAAAGCCATGGGTTCAGCGAATCAGGCCGGCCAATCGCGTGAACATGTTCCTGATATTGCCGCCGAGCGTAAACGCTGCCGTGGCGATGACCACAGCGATCGCAGATGCGATCAATGCATACTCAATGGCCGCCGCACCGTCTTCGTCGTCGAAAAATCGTCGCATGACATTCAGCATGACCACTTTCTCCTTATTAGAAAGAACCGGAGTTCGCGGGCAGGTCCTCGGTGCCTGCCCCTTCCGATGACTGTATCGGAAGAATACCTGCAACACTTTAGCCCCGCCGCTCTGTTTTCGATGAGCGTCAGTCCCAGCTATAGATTGCCTCCACACAATTGCCGGCGCCATGGAATGTCACCGTCTGACACAGTGCCCGGACGAGCGCGATCCCGCGGCCGAACAGCGACTTGTTCGTGGACAAGGGGGCGGCCGGTTGGATCACATCGAATCCCGCTCCGCTGTCTTCGACACGCACGGTCAATCGGGCGCCGCTCGCAGATGGAGTATGCGTTAAGGAAATCTGTACGTAGCCGTCCTGCAATGCGGCCAGGCGCCGGTCTCGCTCCTGGTAATAGGCGTCGAATCCATCGGACGACGTTTTCAGACTCGATTGTATTCCCAGTACGCCATGGTCGATTGCATTCGAGAGAAGTTCCGTCAACACGGTGAAGAAGCGCTCCCGGTGTCGAGCATGACCGGGTAGCAGGCTCACCAGTTGCATCAAGTCCGGTAGCGGATCCTCCGCCCGCATCGCATCAGGCCCCAATCGGACCTCGATGTGCCAAGGAAGCTGCCATGAACGCTCCTGTGAGGGCGGCTGAGCCCGCACTACGGATCGCTCGAGAACGATATCGCACGGCACATCGACGACCGTAATATCGTCTTCTTGGACGCCTCCCTTGGCGAAGGCAGTGAGCGCGGCGACGAGTTCCTCGAAGACATGCGACGCTGGCCCTTGCGTGACAGCCTGGTGGACCCGAGGTTCGCCGAATAGCTCACCCGATGGGCTGCGTGTTTCAATCACGCCGTCCGTATACAGAATCGTTCGGTCGCCCGGCTGTAGGTCATACGTTTCTAGATTCGGCATGAACGCTTGGGCGTGCAGCACCCCTAGGGGAGGATGCTGCGACGCCCATTGCAACCGAACCCCGGCACTCGGATTGACGACCAGGACCGGTGGAAGTCCGCCGTTCCACACCGATGCCTGGCATCGGATCGGATTGATTTCGATGGCGCTGGCTGCACAGAAGATGCCGACCGGCATCGTGTGGTTCAATTTGCGGTTGATTTCACGAAGAATATCCTGTAACGCGTGTCCTCGTTCAGTCATTCGATAGAACACGTCGGCCACCGGGATGGCGCCGATTGCGGAGGACAAGCCATGGCCCGTGAAGTCGCCCACGAGGACATGGAGGATGCCGGTCGGAGTGGTCCCGGCTAATACGACATCGCCGCCAAGGGTGGTCGCAGGTGCCACATGGTAGTTGATGCCCATTCGCTCCATGCAGGGGTTTTTCAGGATTCTCGTGCAAATTTCATTGGCCACATCGATTTCATGGAGCGAGCGGTCACGGTACGCTTCAAGTTCCTCCTTCTGTTCCGTAACCCGCGCGTGGAGTTCCTGCACGCGCGACCAGGCCGAGAGCTTCGCCCGCAGGAGGGGAAGACTATACGGTTTTGTGAGCACGTCGTCTCCCCCGGAGGCAAGACATTCGGTCAGACCTGTTTCATCGGTCACGGCCGTCAAGAAAACAACCGGTACGAAGCGCGCGCCGGTTCGCTGTTTGATCAGCGACGCTGCCTCTCTGCCGTCCATCTCCGGCATCATCAAGTCCATAATGACCAATTCCGGCTGTTCCTTTTCAAACTGCGCGACAGCTTGTTTCCCGTTCTCAGCCAACACCACGCTGTGACCGTCCTTGCGCAGTAAGGCTTGCAAAATCTGCCTATTCACAACCGTATCGTCTGCGACAAGGACTTTCATAGGATGGTCACCAGCGATTGAAAATTTGCGATGGAGAGAATGCTTTTAATTTGCGGGGAACACCTCAGGAGATGGATACGGGCTTTTCCACCACCGGCAAACTCACGTAATTTCAACAGCATGCCCAGTCCTGTGCTATCGATATACTCCGTTTGAGCAAAGTCAACCACGTAATGACTCGACGGGACAGGCCGCGTTGTGTAGGCTTCCAGGAAAGTACGATGCATTCTAGCGTCAAAGCGTCCAACCGGTATGATCGTGAGCGTCGCTCCGTCGGCCGATTCCTCAATCTTGAACATGGCTCCCCCGTTTTGTATCAAAGGTCGTCTCCGGTATCGGTCATCTCTTCAGAAATCTGAAGAAAACAGTGCGGATGAGTTTAATTTCCTGTAGTTTGAGAAAGCGCGCGACGCGGCGTGACGCATCGGAGCTAAGGTTTTGGTTCCGGCAGACCGAAAGAAGAACCGGCAAACACACACAACGGTGAGAGACCGTTCCTTATGGCGATGATCGTTTCAATCGGCTCAGGCAAGGGTGGTGTAGGAAAAAGCGTGCTCGCTGCCAATCTGTCTATGTTGTTGGCCAAACAAGGCAAGCGGGTGGTTTTGGCGGATCTGGACGTGGGTGGCGCGGATGCCCATATTTTGTTCGGCATGCTCAACCCTCCCCGCACCTTGACGGATTTCATTGAACGAAGGGTTGAACGCCTGGACGATGTTCTTCAGCCGGTCTCGGCACACCCTTTTCTCCAGTTGATCCCCGGCACAGGCGATACGCTGGCCACGCGGATCCCACAAAAACGAGGGCATAAAAAAACCTTCGTTCCCGCAGGGGAACAAGAGGTCACATGCCAATAAGGCAGGAGAGCTCCTCCGTTACCACGCGGAGAATTGCAGACAAAATGTACGCACGCAACGCCTCGCTGCTGAATCAGATAGCAGACCAAATGGAAACCATGACTGGAGGTTCTGGCGTCGTTGCTCGTTTTGAAATTCCACAACCCACCATTCACACTGGAAATACGGTGCACAACATCAGAGTAGATAACAGCGTCATCGGAGCCATTAACACGGGGCAGATTAAAAGCCTGAATGTGGCGCTCGACAACGTTCAAAATGCTGGTTCACCTGAACTCGCCAACACTCTTCACGTACTCAGTGAAGCTGTACTCGCATCGTCAGACCTGTCACCGGAAAAGTAGAAAGCAGCCATCGAGCACTTGTCTCACCTTGCAAATCAGGCTGCTCTGCCAAGGAAAAAGCGCCAGGCCGCAATCGGCGTGACGATCCTTGAAGGTTTTGAGCGGATCATCAGCGCATCTTCTGGCTCGCTGGCAATCTGGGACACAGCCAAGTCACTCCTTCAAGCCCTCTTCTGATCCTTCACAATCCATAGCCTACTTATGTGGCTAAATTGTGGCAGGACTACCTTGCCAGATCGAGTCAGAGCGGTTCCTCTCCTGCCTCTGCCTCTACTGTAAGTGATTGAGAACGGTACGATGAGATAAGGTGTCAACTTACCAGTCTCGGGTGCTGTAGGGGTTTCAAATCTCACCCCCTTTGCCTGTCCCACCGAAGACTTGAGCCTGCTACCGTTTTGCTACCATAGCACCCTGCTCTAGCCTAACGAGCACCACCTATTCGAGGTCATGATTCGTTATTTTGCATAAGGATACATCATCCTCGTTCGTCACTTCGTTGGTTTGTAAACCGCCGGTTGGGGGTTCGATTCCTCTCGCCAGCTCCATAAATTCCACTGACGAATCAACCGGTTGGCGGCTTACAGAGCCACTACTCTCCCCTCGCAGTTCTGCGAGTGTAACCGTAAGTGTAACCGTCTGACGCTCAAAGTACGCAGAGAGTGAACGCGCTGCCTGTTCGAGGTCCCGCTCGTTCACAATGTTGTACCGATCAAACACGCTTCTGGTCTTGTGGCCGGAAATGGACATCGCCACCTTCTCTGGCACTCCGGCTCGCACCATGTTGCGGACAGCAGTGCGACGGAAGTCATGTGGGATTCTACCTACCCATACCAGATACTTTTTCTTCTCATCTTTCACCATCCCTCCGAGGCCGACCCTCTCGCATGCCTTCCGCCAAGAATGCTTCAAACTCTGTAGGCGAATCCCCCCACGGTGGCAGATCCAGGGACAACCAGGCCATTTGAGGTCGCAGCGAGTCTTCCAAGCCAAAAGCACCCGGTAAAGATCACCCGTCAGGTATAAAACCCTGGGCGTGTTGGTTTTAGTGTCCTGTGCTTGCAGAAACAGCTTCCCCTCCGTCCAATTGATTTGCCGCCATTGCAACGAACAGACCTCCCCCATTCGCATTCCGCTGTAGTAAGCAAGCGTTGCAGCTACCTGGGCATAGTCAGGTAAAGCACCCCGAAGGGCGAGAAAATCCTCGTGTTCGAAGAATCCTGATCGAATGTTGTATTCCTTGAGCTGGGGAATATGGGGAACCCGAGCGACCAGCTGGGGTGTTTGTTGAAAGCCCATTCGAAACATCCGCTTCAGAAATCCAGTTTCCCGATTGATGGTACCATTGGCCGCGCCTTCCCCTTGACGTTTCACGATATAGGCTTTGATTCGCTCAGTCGTAATGGCCGATATCCGCATCTTTCTGAAGTATGGCTCTAAATGGTGCTGATACTCACTGACCCGACGTCCAGTCTTACGCTTATTCAATTCGTAATCTTGTCTCACGAGCTCGGCCAGGTCCTCATAGTGTGTTCTGTCGATATTGGGCCCACGATATAGCCCTGCAGCGATCTCCCCTTCCTTAATTTTAAGAATCCGTTTTGCTCGGTCCTTATCACTCGTCCTTGTGCTTTCCTGGAACGGTCTGCCCTCAACGTAATACTTCATCCAATATGGGCCCTGTTCGGCCAAAGTCCCTGTCGTCGGATCGCGTTTCTTGCGTCGATAAATCATCCCCATGATGCCCCTCCCGCTTATTGTTCTCGATAAACCGGTCCATATCGTAAATATCGAATAGGACCCGCCGTCCCTGCCGCACACAGGGCAGTTTGCTGGACCAATTGAGGTGCCGGACTGCCCACTGGCTGATACCGAGGTATCGAGCCGCCTCTCTAACCGAATACAGCCGTTTGAATACTTCCTCTGACATTTCCATCACCCCCCTTCATTTAGAACTGGTTGTTTTCACACTGACGCCCGATCACGCCGCTAGGGTTTTAGTTTGGATTTCTTAAGATCAGGCGGATTCATGATTACTCCAAGGCCCTTTAACGCCTCCCCAGTCATTTTCTTCCATCCCTTCATCGCCTGATCCAGTTTTCCCGCTTTTGCCTGTTCCAACATCGTGGCCATATGTTCGAGAATTGGCTGCTGTTCGCTTAGGAGATCACGAATAATTTCAGCCCGTGGTTTTTCCATTGCAGCCGAAACGCGCGAGATCGTCTCGTAGAGATCGGTGGGCAACGACAACAGGACTCGATGTGGCGTATTTTTAGGTTTGGGACTCATTTATAGCCCTCCGTTATAGTAATTTGTTTATAGCGACCTGTTATATCAAAGTCAATCCTCAAACGGTTGTGAACTCCCGTTAACCACTACACTGTATGCTGAGGCTGGGAACTATCAGATGGCGCTCACACCCAGGCAAAGCGCGCTCCAGGCTCTTGCATCCCAGACCTTCTCACCATTCGAGTCACGGGCCTTTAGGAATAAACAGGTGACCTATGGTGGCGCCCCCCCTGATTTCTGTTTCCTCACAGATACCCACAGCGCGTCGGATAAGACCTACATACTCAAGCCCTCCCTCGATAGCAGAGTGCCTTCCCCCCTCCGACTACTAGTTGCCTTGATGCCGCTCGCAGTAGTCTCTTGCCAGCTTTGGAGGAGGGCTAGTTATGTTCACCATACGGTCTCTGAGTGGAGTTGTGTTGGTTCTCACGCTGGCATGGTCGGTACCTATTGCCTGCGCAGAAGACAACGGTCTCACACCTCAAGTCGATCCTTATATCGCACTGTTCGGCGGGATAACGTTGCCGTCGAAAACCGATGGGAAAGTCAATAATGCCGGAATGAATCTTACGGTCTTGGATCAAGACTTCGGCAGCTCAAAATCCTTGGGAGGAAAAGTCGGTGTCTGGTTTCCTGGACTGCGACGTTCCACCGGTCTGGATTTTGGTGTGGAGTTGGATGTCACGAATTATCAGCCAGACGTAAAGGCTGGGCGGTTCCAGGCAAACGGCACACTCAATGGAATTCCGATTATCGGAACAGCTAGCCGGAGTAGCAACATGGATGTGAATGCCACTATCGTTGCCACCAACCTCTTACTCCGTCTGCCGCTATATGTATCAGCTGAGTTTCCTCAGGGTCGGCTTTATCCATATCTCGGAGGAGGGCCAGGCGTTCAAAAATCGTCGTTCGGCTCCGACGGAAAATCAGACTATGATCTGGCACTTCAAGCCGTCGCCGGCATGCACGTCTTCCTTGCCAAACGCGTCTCCTTGTTCGCGGAGTATAAGTTTACGCACTCCACCCAAACCTTCGGCTTCACAAGCTCTACCGGTGCCACCCAGGATGAGCGATATACCTTCAATGTCAGTCATGTCGTGGGTGGGCTTGCCGTCCACTTTGGAAACTGACCCGCCTTGCAGAGAAATTATGAAAACATCAAGCACATTGATTCTCATCGGAGGCCCTATGAAACATTGGTCCACATTGTGCGCAATCCTTGTTCTTGGAGCTGCGTTGATGACCGGTTGTACGTCGGTCGGAAACTTAGGCATCGTCACGAAACCTTCGGCCAATAATGCAGACAGGCTTAAATCGGGTGTGAGTTTTGAGGAACTTGGGCCGGTGGAAGGATCTGGTTGTCGGCACTTCATCCTTGCCATCATTCCATTCGGTGATTCCAGTTTTTCAAAAGCTGTGGACGAAGCACTCAGTCAAAAAGGTGGTGATGCATTGATCAACGTGACCGTCTCCAGCAGCTTGTATGGTTTCATCCCGATCTACAATGTCTATAGCTTCACCTGCACATCAGTGAGCGGCATCGCCGTGAAATACAAATAAATGAAACACCTACTGCGAAAGGCCATAGAACGATGTTCCGCATGCGACTCACTCCGATACTAGCCGCCCTGACTCTTGTGCTCTTAGCAGGCTGTAGCACGCCTCGGCTGCCTGCACCATCTGAAGCCATTGCTGATCTAACAGCGAATGCCAAGGTGGCAGTGGTTCATTATGATCCTGAACAGTTTATGATTTGGACGGGAGAACCGAAAACACGCACGACTGCTTTAAGCATGTTTGGACTGATCGGTGCTGCTATCGAGGGTGGGATGCAGCAGACGGACGCCAAGGAGGTCGGAGCGAAATTCATCTCGTCAACTCAACTTCTCGACCCCATCACGCAAGTAGAAAATCGGTTCGTAGCGGCATGGCAACGAGAGCTAAAACTCACGGCAGTGGGGACATCCCATCTCGTGAAAAATGACAGCTCGCAGAAGCTTCGTCAGCAATTTGGCGAAGGTTACGTGATCGACTTCAAAACGGAACGATGGAGCGTCGATCCGATCATTGTAGGTGGATTTTCCTTTGAAACGATTACCTATCGCCCATCCTACACTGGACGGGCTCGATTGATCCGACTTGACGATCAAAAAACTCTTTGGCAAGGGACCTGCGAATATACGAAGGACGATTCCTTGACTCCAAAGTTGACTCATGCCGACATTCTTGGAGATGACCACGGTGTAGCCGTGAAAGCGGGAATACAGACTTTGGCAGATGCCTGCGCCGACTATCTGTGGAGACAGTTCTTTGGTCGGGAGTCTGGTCCTGACTTCCCATCAACCACCGTGGCGGAAGAGACCAAGTAGGCGACGGACCGCTCCGGGGGGAGTCTCCGACACCCCCCATACCCTCAGCTGAGTGCGTCCGCGCTTCTGCAAGCGCCGACGCAGTGAGTCACGGGCTCGGAGTAATCGGCACCGGTTCAGGCTTTCCTGTAACCCATCGTATCGAGCTATCTTCAAACCCCGCCATCCAACCATAAGTGCCCGATCCACCCATCCATTCCGTAAGACGGCAGCAGACGCCGACGCGACGCAAGGCTTCTTGCCGAATGAGGCTGTACATTTTCCTTTCCACATCCGTTGCCCTTCGGTCTAGCACAAACTCATGCTTTTCCGTGGGCACCTTGACGCCTAAGGAGCAAAAGTATCGGTGTTCCTCAAACTCACGCGGCATGTTGTCAAAATCCTTGCTGATGTATTTCGACAGGTAGCGGGCAAGTTTCACCGGTGAACTGCCGGGACGAGGCCCTCTGACATTGACTTGTCCCTGGCCATTGCCGACGATCTTATACCAGCATCGTCGTAAGAGCCGAACATCCCGAAAGCCTTTTACGGCGAGATGGGGATGCAGCGCCCCACGTTGCTGCCGTTCCAGGACCGCCACATAGGGCATAGAGCAGCCGGAACGTGAGAGCGCACGTCGTAACCGTCCCAGATCGTGTAATACGCGCTCTCGATCCTCCACATTCGCTCGATAGGTCAAGGTCACGAGATGGTCGGCTCCGATAGTCAGACATTTCTTGCGAATTGTGCCTTTGGCCCGTCCTCGTGCCCGCGCCTCGTTCATCTTTCTATTCCGCGATGCGCCTTTCTCTCCTCTCTTGCCTTGAACCGGGTCTAACCTCCCCCATGACAGTTCGACCCATTGTTTTCCGAAATCATGAATCGTGACGGACCAGACATTCCCTGCGGGAGGTAGTGTGATGTGTGGCCAGGTGTGTTCGCCGAGAAATGTCCTCCTGTCAAGTTTAGGAGATGCCGCTGGCGCGGCTCCCGTGCGCGGGTGGCTCGCGCCACCCCGCGCACCGGCATCACCGGCCGAGCGGGACAGCCTCGATTGCTGCGTTGGTTCTTTCTCTGTCCTGTCCACGCTCGACCTCACCTCAAAAAGTGTAACCGTAAGTGTAACCGTAACGGCCCTTTTTATCCTTTTCGATGGCAACTCCACGCAACATGGCACTATCGCCTAACCCAATGGTGGATCAGGCGATTCTATTGGTTCTGATGCTGTAGAGTGATGGGATGAAAGAGGCTCAGGACTGGTTTGTAAACCGCCGGTTGGGGGTTCGATTCCTCTCGCCAGCTCCACAAATTCCACTGACGAATCTGTTAAGTACGTGAGAGCTCGCGAATTTACTCCTCGCGTCTCGGGTTCTTTCATTCTTCCTATTGTAATTCAGATTAGTCCGGAAGCTAGTCGAGCTCTCGTCGCTTCATGCCACAATGATCATAGAAGCAGAGCCGCAGTAAGATGCGCTAGTACACGTCTCAACCGGTTCCCCAGGACTCCAGAGCCATATAGAACCGCAACGATCAAGAATGAACGTCTTAACAGAGCCCTCCTAAAGAGTTACCGATTCTGAGGACTAGGCCTCCCACGAACCTTCGAATATAGTTGAGAACAAGAGTGACTCAACTTACCCGTGCCGGTCCCAGGGAGAGGCAAAGGAGGCGCGATGAAAAATCGATATAGCCAACGAGTATCAGTAGATTGTTCCGTCATGTTTGCCGGAGAAAACATGGTTGCCGAAGGACGGATTCTCGACCTCTCCCTACCGGGATGCCTCATGGAAAGCTCGAAAACACTGGCCGCCGGTGAGTATATCCAACTGCGGCTATTTCTGCCGGACCGGCAGGCTCCTCTGCATGTCGAACTTGCAGCCATCAGATGGGCCGAAGACTCGAAAGTTGGCATCGAGTTCATCCGCACATCCAAATATGAACAGCATCGACTCGAACAATTTGTGCGCCGGACCTCGGGACGCGATGTTTCCTCGACGCTGAACGATGAGGGTGTCTTTGCTGGAACAGCACGGAATGAGAAACAGTTGTAGCAATTTCCGCAGATTAATCCCTCGTGAAGTACTTGCCATGCCGAAACACTTCAAACTTCGTACTTACCAGAGAGCCATGATTTGCGGAATAGGATACTATCTCTCAGAAGATTTTCTAGGCAAAGGCACCGTTTGGGATATGTCGTTGGGAGGATGGCGAATCCAAGGGGACCATCAAGTCAAGATTGGCATGAGACTCACACTGCGGATGGACCTGACTGATGAACAGGTTCCATTGGAAATCGAACAGGCCGTCGTTCAGTGGGTCGGCGGACAGGACTTCGGAGTTCATATCGAGAGAATTCATCGCTCAGCGGCAATCAAGCTGGAACGTTTTATCGGACGCCATCTGTGCATACTTCCCCAGGTTGAGCACTAGGCATCCTTGACCTCCTCTGTTACTTCTTCCAAGTCACTCAACTCAAAATCCGAACGTTCTTTCAGCATGGACGGATGTAATCCATACTTTTTCAGCATCTTATAGAAATCTGCGCGATATCTGCCGGCAAATTGCGCCGCGCGAGAGATATTCCCACCTGTCATTTGAAGGACATTGCGCAAATAGGTCCGCTCAAAATCCTCCTTGGCCTCAGTCAATGGTTTCAGGCCAATGTCTGAGGTCGCCCCCGCCGTCGGAAGGAATTCTGGCAACACCATATCTTGCCGAGACATTACGACAGCTTTTTCGACAGCATTTTCAAGTTCTCGCACGTTACCCGGCCATGGATACACCATGAGGCGATGCATGGCTGCAGGGGTAAATCCACGAACATCCTTATTCGAACGTTTAGCGCTTTGTTTCAAAAAATGCTGCGCAAGAAGCGGAATATCGTCTTTTCGCTCCCGCAGCGGAGGGAGAGCTAGGGGGACAACGGATACTCGGTAGTAGAGGTCATGACGGAAGGTTCCGGCTTTTACGCTTTCTGCGAGATCCTTGTTCGTTGCTGCAATGATACGCACGTCTACCTTGGTTGCGTACTCCGCCCCCACCTCCCGCACTTCCCGCTCCTGTACCGCACGTAGAAGTTTCACCTGCATGGGCAAGGACATTTCGGCAATCTCGTCGAGAAAGAGAGTGCCCCCATTTGCACTTTGGAAGAGACCCCGCTTGGCCGCTACCGCATTGGTGAAGGCGCCGCGAATATGTCCGAACAATTCACTTTCAAAGAGAGTCTCGCTGATCGCCGCACAATTCAAGGCCACAAATGGACCTTTTGAACGACGACTATTGGCATGAAGTACGCGCGCGAGCACTTCTTTCCCAGTACCAGTCTCTCCAGTTAACAGAATGGTCGCATCTGAATCCGCAATCTGCGCAACTTGCTGGAACAATCGCTGCATTGCGGGACTTCTGGCAATGACGTTCTCCAGTCCGTACAACTCCTTCACTAAAGATTTGAGGCGCTGAATCTCACGCGTCATGCGTAGCTGAATTAAGGCCTTGTCGAGGGTCGCCTTGAGTTCTTTATCATCGAACGGTTTCGTCAGGTACCCGAAAGCTCCGCGTTGCATCGCTTCGACAGCATTGGGAATGCTTCCGTGGGCCGTGAGAATAATGACTGGCAGACCTGGCTGGATCTGCATGAGCTCCTCAGTCAAGGCCAACCCATCTTCAGCTCGCAACCTCAAGTCAGTAATCGCGATGTCAAACGTTTCCTGCCGAGCAGCCGTGAGCGCATCGCGACCACCAGTGCACGGCGTCACAGAAAACCCAAGCGCCGACAGCCGCATCCTCAACAGATGCAACAATCCTTCGTCATCATCTACAACAAGAATGCGTTCCTGCTCCATGACGGCCCCTAAGGTTTGGACGACTCCGGCTGTTGAGGCGAAAAGACATTCGACGGAGGTTTGATTGGGCGGGTCTTTCCCCTCATTTCCTGATCAATGCGTTTGAGGGCTTCCAATTGACTTGTGAGCTCCTCAATTTTTCTATCTCGATCACTGACTTGCCGTTGCAAGCTTTGGAGCGTAGCCGGCTCGACCGACATCCGCGGGTGTTCTCTTCTGGAATTAAACAATTCCGCCTTTCGCTCCTGGTCTTGAAGTTCTCGTTGCAACGCTTCGAGCGACTGAGCCTCACTGTCCTGCAGTGCCCGTAGTTGCTGAATTGTGAGTTCGCGATCAAGTAAGTCGTGTACGGTCCGCTCAATTGCCTGGGACAGAAGCCTCTGCGTATGTGCAGTAGCTGGAGCATTCCAGATGGAACGGATCCAGGACTGATCGCCAGGCACTTCTGCTGACTGCAACAATTGCAGCCACAGGCGACTTGACGCTGCCAGTTCACTCTTCGGCGCGACGGCAATGACTTTCTCAAAATACTGGCTTGCTGATTCACGACTTTCATACAAAGACGCCAAGGCGCGCGTGAAGAATACATGATCACAGGTATTTTTACTAGCGCATTTGGGCACTAGCTGGCTTTCTTTACGTATAATGGCCTGCAATGCCTTTCCGTCGCTACCATCACCATAAAAATAGGGGGTCTCGCCGGGGGGAGGAGACACAGTGCTGCAGGCTGACAAGAGGCCGAATCCCAACAGTACTGCCATGTTCCGCAGCTGCCACACTATGCCAGTATCCCCGGTTTTGTCAGACACAACATGAACCGCACAGTCGTTCCTTTTCCGACTTCACTGTCGACCCAGATACGTCCGCCATGGGCTTCCACTACCTTTTTGGCCAAGGCCAGCCCCAACCCACTGCCCACCGAGACATGTCGTGTCTTGGTGCGGCCCTGATAAAATCGTTCAAAAATATGCGGGACTTCCTCTGTTGGTATCCCCGGTCCGCAGTCTGTCACGTCGACAAACATCAACCCTTCATCGCGGCGCGGCTCCATATGCAACTTCACAGCGGCCCCCTCCGGGCTGTACTTCAACGCATTCGAGAGCAGATTGTCCAGCACTTGTTCGATGCGAGCGCTGTCAGCTCTCACCCAGTGGCGTTCGACCGGAGCTTCGACCAGGAGTCGCACTTGTTTCGCATCCGCCAACAACCTGATTTTATTGACTGAGATGTCAGCAACCCGCCTCAGGTCGGTCGGAGCAAATCGATATTCCATCATGCCGGACTCCATTTTCGACAGGTCGAGAATCGTCGAAATCAGGTACATCAATCGCCGGCTACTGTCGGACATGATCCGTAATGTCGTCCGCTGGTCCTGCGTCAGGGGGCCTGGGATTTCATCCAGGAGAAGATGGGTCCCCTCTTGGATCGAAGCCATCGGCGTGCGAAGCTCATGGGACACATGGGCAAGAAACTCGCTTTTAATATCGTCGAGTTGCTGCAGCCTGGCCCCCATCCACTTCACTGTATCACCTAATTCTCGAAGTTCACGGGGTGCCTGACCATCCATTGTTGCCCGGAAATTTCCCTGCCCCATTTCCTGAATCGTCGACTGCAGCCGGCGCAGCGGTCGCAGGATGTTGTAACTCGCCACCGCAGCCATACCGAGCCCGAACATCAATGCCACCAACACTAATTGCCGTGTGACCGCTTCCGCATGAACCGAGCTCGCATGAGACTCATTCACTCCCACCGCGATACGCGCCTCATGAAGCCCGATGTACTGCTGCAGAGTCGAGGCCATCTTCCCGGCTAGGGCGTCTCTTCGTTCATCATAGGCTGCGCTCAACTCCGGAAGTTGTCCAACACCCTCCGCAAGTTGCGCATGAAAAAGAGCCAAATGCGCCTGCTGGAGCCGCTCCACTTCTCGTACCAACCGGATCTCAGGCTCAGAGGTGTCTCGCGTGAGCAAGCCATGCAAGACCAGTTGAAAATCCTTGCTTTCGGCGTCGAAGTGCTCGAGAAACGTGGCCGCCGGTACCGCCACATACTTTTTCTCGCTCTGAATTTGCTCGTAAAACGAGCTCAGCAGCCGCTTTGCCGACTCAATTTCAGGATGATGATGGGAGCCAACCTCGGTATTGAGGCCGGCCAATGTTCGAATTTGCAGCAAAGCATAGATATTAACGGCTGTCATCACCGCAATGATGACCACATACGTCAGAATCAGTCGCCAGAAAATCGAGAGGCGCACGACGGCGCATCCTCCCCGGTGAACCGCGCGAGAACCAAGGCAATCGACAGTGCAGGTTAAGCCATACACCACTTCGTGCACACCCTCAACAAGTTCTCCATATTGTGCAACGCACAGGGATGGATGCTGGATGGCTGGTGCGCCTCCTATCGAGCGGAGTCGTGAAACTGCGATTGGTACAAACGCTGTCGTCTGGAGGTTGCGGAGAGGGCGACAAACAGGTGGCCGCGAAAGATCAGCATGCCGACCATGAGCGGTGGGGTCAGCAGCAGCGCGATCATGCCGGTCAATTCCGCCGAGATTCCGAAATCTGTGAGCCAGGCGCTCAGTACGGTAAACGGGACAAACACCAGTTGGATAAAATCCAACCCCGCCCCCCGCCCCAGCTGACTGGAGAGTTTAAAGAAAAGAGAGAGTCCAAGAGGCGCCAGGACCAACGCCATGGGCAGGAACCATTCAATCCAGTTGTCGAGCACGAAATCGTAACTTCGCTTCAGGACATCCAGGGGCGAATCATGCCGGGTCAAATAGATCACTTCCGGCGCAGGGTTCAGGAGAATGAACACCAACAGCAGGCAAGCGGTGACGAGAAACTGACTGTCAGGGTTCGCACGCAGGCTCGTATCCAGGAGCATGGTGGGAATCCACAACACAAACCCCACGCTGATGACGTCCCAGAAATAGTGCCCCATGCTCTCGATCACGTCGCCAATGGTGATGGCCCGCATGCCCTTAATCGCCTGTTCGATCACGCTGAGGGTAGCCCCGATCAAGCAGGCATTGACCGCGCCCAGCAGAAAGCCACCCAGCATCCCCAGGGGGCGGGCGATCTGGTACGCCAACAGCATGAGCAGCGTAAATACTATGACGGCGGGTATCGCCATCCATCCACGGATCAGGGAACGGCTGGTCGCGTGCAGGGCCTCCCGATAGAGATGCAGGGTGGAAGTGACGACTGTCAGCATGGATCACTCGAAAGGAGGTCAATGTTCATATCGGAATGCCTTCGCCCCGAGACGTGTACCAGCTATCGGAGGCGGACAATAAGCCGGATACACCCGAGAGGTCAAGCCGTATGCAAAGCCATAGCCCAGGTAGTATCGAGCTATCCACCCCGCCACGCGCTATTGACTTGCGCATCGATATGATTATGTTCTTTCACTAGATACACTCACCAAGGAGTCAGCCACATGGATATGAACCGGATGACCGTCAAGCTACAAGAGGCGTTGCAGAGCGCATCCGCCCTTGCCATGCGCCGGGGGCACCAGGGCATTGATGTCGAACACCTGCTCCTTGCCCTGATGGAGCAAGAAGGAGGGATAGCCGGATCCTTGCTGGAACAGGCCGGGGTGTCTCCCGCTGCTGTTCGCCAGGCCGCGGAGCAGGCCCTGACCAAAGTGGCTCAAGTTCACGGGCCGGGCGCCGCTCCCGGGCAGATCCATCTCACGCCCCGCTTGGGCTCGCTGCTGACGAAAGCCGAAGAGCGGATGAAGGAACTCCATGACGATTTCGTGAGCGTCGAGCACATTATCTTGGCCATGGTGGAGGAAGGCGGTGTCTTTCGCCGGCTCAATCTCACACGCGAGCGCCTGCTGACGGCCCTGCAGCAGGTACGAGGAAATCAGCGAGTGACCAGTCAAGACCCTGAAGGCACCTATCAGGCGTTGGAAAAATACGGGCGGGACCTCACGAAACTCGCCGGGCAAGGCAAGTTGGATCCGGTCATCGGGCGCGACGACGAAATCCGACGGACCATTCAGATTCTCTCACGTCGCACCAAGAACAATCCCGTCCTCATCGGTGAGCCGGGTGTCGGTAAAACGGCCATCGTGGAGGGACTTGCACAACGCATCGTCAAGGGAGATGTCCCGGAAGGGCTCAAGCAAAAGCGCGTGGTCGTCCTTGATATGGGCGCGCTCGTCGCCGGAGCCAAGTTTCGCGGTGAATTCGAAGAACGATTAAAAGCCGTCCTCAAGGAAATCCAGTCGGCGCAAGGGCAGGTGTTACTGTTCATCGACGAACTTCATACCGTGGTGGGAGCCGGCGCGGCGGAAGGTGCCATGGATGCCGCGAATCTGCTCAAGCCCATGCTGGCCAGAGGCGAGATGCACCTCATTGGCGCCACAACCCTCGACGAGTACCGTAAACACATCGAGAAAGACGCCGCGTTGGAACGCCGCTTTCAAACGGTCCTCGTGGACCAACCGACCGTCGAAGACACCATTTCAATCCTCCGCGGCTTGAAAGAACGCTACGAAGTGCACCACGGGGTGCGGATCAAGGATGCGGCGCTGGTTGCGGCAGCCAAATTGTCGAACCGCTATATCGGCGACCGGTTTCTGCCTGACAAAGCCATCGACCTGGTCGACGAGTCTGCCGCACGCCTTCGAACGGAGATCGACAGCTTGCCGGCCGAGTTGGACGAAGTCTCGCGCAAGGTGCTTCAGCTTGAGATCGAACGGGAAGCGCTGAAAAAGGAAACGGATGCGGGCAGCAAGGCACGGCTGCACTCGATTGAAAAAGAACTGACCGAGAAAAATCGCGATCTCCAGGCGCTCAAGACGCGCTGGGAATCCGAGAAAAACTCGGTCAGTAAGCTCAGAAAAATCCGTCAGCAGATCGAAGAGGTCAAACAAAAAATCGAGCAGTCCGAACGCGCGTACGACTTGAATAAGGTGGCTGAACTGCGCTACGGCGAGCTGCCGAGGCTCGAACGGGAACTCGAACTGGAGCAGCAACACCTCGGCAAGAAACAAAACGAAAGCCGTCTCCTCAAGGAAGAAGTGGATGAAGAAGATATCGCCGCCGTCGTCAGTCGATGGACCGGTATCCCTGTCACCCGTCTGGTCGAAGGCGAAATGGAAAAACTCCTGAAGCTGGACGAACTTTTGCACCGGCGCGTAGTAGGACAGGAACAAGCCGTCACTGCAGTGGCAGATGCCGTACTCCGCGCACGCTCCGGCATCAAGGATCCCAATCGCCCCATCGGATCGTTTTTGTTCCTCGGGCCCACCGGCGTCGGCAAAACAGAACTGGCGCGGGCGCTTTCGGTCACGCTGTTCGATGATGAGTCGAACCTCATCCGCATCGACATGTCAGAGTATATGGAGAAACACACGGTCGCGCGACTGATCGGCGCTCCTCCCGGCTATGTCGGATACGAAGAAGGCGGCCAGCTGACCGAAGCCGTACGACGGCATCCGTTCTCCGTCATTCTCTTCGACGAAATCGAAAAGGCACACCACGACGTCTTCAACATTCTCTTGCAGGTCCTCGACGACGGACGGCTGACTGATTCCCAGGGCCGAACCGTGGACTTCAAAAACACCGTGCTGATCATGACGTCGAATATCGGGAGCCAGCATATCCTGGAGGCCCAACAGGCCGGCGCCTCGTATGAGACGATGAAGGCTCAAGTGACCGGCGAACTACGGGCACACTTCCGGCCTGAATTCCTGAACCGGGTCGATGAGATTGTGGTTTTCCATGCCTTGGGCAATGAACACCTGGCGAAGATCGTGGAGATCCAGCTGGAGCGGTTGCGCGCACGGCTGGTGGAACGACGGATTACCCTGACGGTGACGCCGGACGCTCTGCAGAACCTCGGGCGGCGCGGTTACGACCCCGTATACGGAGCGAGACCGCTGAAGCGGCTCATTCAGCAGGAAATCGAAACCCCTATGGCGCGCCAGCTGATCAAAGGAGAGCTACGCGACGGAGATACGGCAGTAGTGGATCTTAAGGACGGACACATTGCCATTGTACCGACAATCGCGCCGTAGATAACGACCGCACAAGTGCAGAGGGGCGGAACGCCGGGACTGCGCTACCCGATGAAGACCGCCCCTCCTTTTGTGTCCGTATCTTTGCCGCTAAAGCGTTTCTTGTCGATTCGCCATTCGGTTTGCGACACGTCCAGGCGATGCCCCTTGATCGTGTGGAAGGAACCCCGGCTGAACACCACCCGGTTCCCCTCTTTCAACTCCAATGCAAACACTACCGTCCCCGAATCTTCGTGCTTCAACGACACACTCGTCGGGCTCTTGGCGAGCTGATAGGCCCGCCGCTCATTGAAGATCAGATTGCTATCGACCACCTTGGCCATCATGCGGCCCACATCGTCGAACAGCGCGAAGTTCACGAGCAATGCGCGCGCCGGTTCCTTGATGGCCACTTCAAATTGCGGCACCCCTTCGATATCGATGATGCCGTTGGAATTCCGATACAGATTGGAACCGACTTCAATATCCATCGCCGCGACTCCTTTATCCTGCACGACACCGGAAGGTGCCCGTTATGCCTTCTTGATCCGGTCCAAAATCAACGCGATACAACCGCCTAACAATCCACCGCCCAGAATCGTCGTCAACAACTCGACCAGCTTGAGCTCCCACACCGATCCTTGAGCCTGGAGCGCCTCGCGGATCCCACCCTGCAGCAAGATCACCGCCAACGCCATGGTCGCACCGACAATGAACCACCAAGCGAAGACTCGCGCCGTATGGATGACAGGAGATTCCTTCACAACTCGACTCGTCGATCAAAACTCCGGTACTGAATCGCTTCGGCCAGATGCGCGGGAGCGATACTACCAGACTCGGCCAGGTCGGCAATAGTACGCGCCACGCGGAGGATACGTCCATGGGCTCGGGCAGAAAACCCCAACCGGGTCATGGCCTGCTCCAGCAGCTCACGGCTCTGCAGATCCAATGCACAATACTGCTTCAGGTGACGCGGTTTCAATTGGGCATTGGTGTAAATGCCATCACCACGATACCGCTCCGCCTGCCGCGCCCGCGCAGCCATCACCCTCGCGCGGATCACAGCGGAAGAATCGCTGGTAGCCATGTCGTCTCCAAGCGCGCGAATCGGGACAGCCGGCACTTCAATCTGCAGATCAAGACGATCCAGCAACGGGCCGGACAAGCGCCCCCGGTACCGTCGCACTTGCGCGGCGCTGCACACACAATCCTTGGTCCGATCTCCATAGTAGCCACAGGGACAGGGGTTCATTGCAGCCACCAGCATAAACCGGGCAGGAAACCGCAGGGAACCACTGACGCGCGTCACGGTCACATGCCCATCCTCAAGCGGTTGCCTCAGTCCGTCCAGCGTCGCACGTCCGAACTCACCGGCCTCATCCAGGAACAGCACGCCGTTGTGGGCCAACGAGACTTCTCCCGGTCGTGGTATCGTTCCACCACCGATCAGGCCGGCCTCGGAAATACTGTGATGCGGGGCCCGAAAGGGCCGGCGTCGCATGAGCGGCTGCTCTTGGGATAGTTGCCCGACTACGCTATGAATGCGACTGGTCTCCAGCGCCTCCTCCTGAGCCAGTAGCGGCAATATTCCCGGCAGACGACGAGCCAGCATCGTCTTGCCTGCGCCCGGAGGTCCCATCATGAGCAGGTTATGCCCGCCGGCTGCAGCCACCTCGATCGCCCGTTTCGCATGGGCCTGCCCCTTCACGTCGGCGAAATCTTCGTCTTCCGGAAGTCCGGAAGAGGCCGAACCATCCTGCGAGACCGATACTTTAGCGATGGTCAACGTACCGCGCAAGAATTCCACGGCCTGCGGCAACGTATGAATCGGGAACACTTCTGCGCCCTCGACTAGAGCCGCCTCCCCCGCGTTCTCGGCCGAGATCAGCACTGGATGACGACGTCGGCAGACAGCACCGATCGAAAGCGCGCCGGGGATAGGCTTCAGGCGACCGTCCAGCGAGAGTTCCCCCACAAACACAAAATCCTTCACCGCTTCAGGCGGAATGAGATCTTCTGCCGCCAGAATGCCCAGCGCAATGGCCAAATCCAGGCCGGCCCCTTCCTTCTTGATATTCGCGGGCGCCAGATTGACCGTGACTTTTTTCACAGGAAAGTGGAAGCCACTATTTTTGAGGGCGGCACGGACCCGGTCACGACTCTCACGCACCGTCGCATCGGGCAGTCCGACGATGGAGAACTGAGGAAGACCGGAAGAGATATCGACTTCCACGTCAACCAGATGCGCATCGACGCCCACAATCGCCGCACTTAACACGTTGGCCAGCACAGTCCCCCCGGGTATGCGTCGTTCGACTCGAACAGTGCACAACAGGAAATCAGCCGCAAACCGGCTCCAGTGGCCGAATTATAGGCAGTCGATTCGACTGAATTCAATTCCCGCCTTCCAGTCCTGTCTGTTCGCCATCCCTGCTGTAGCGTGCCCTGCATCTGTTCTGTATAATGCGCCATGCCAACAGCACGTCATTGTCGGCGCAGTACAGCCCGTCCATCCAGCATGATCGGACATTCGGAAAGCAGTCAGGCGAAGGCATTTGGAGGCTCACACCGACCGTACCTTCTCCTGACTGCACTGTCACTGGCGCTTCTTTCTCCTGCCGTCGCTCTGAGTCAGCCCGTGAGCTACAAACCGGGTTCCACCATGCAGCCCGTCGCCCAGCCGTCACGCACGTCGTCGGTGTATATCGGATCCGTCATGGCCCTGCTTGCCACGTTTGAAGACGCCGGCATTCTGCCTCCGGAAGGCACGCCTCAGGCCAATGGCATCATCAAGGCCGTCATTCAGTTTCAATCGGCGTTCTTAAAAAGTACTCATCCCGCAATCCGGCAATTCTTTACCGATGCTCATCGCGTCACACTCGGCCCCCGCGCCGAGGAGGTTGAGACCGCCTTTCGACAGACTGGCTGGTCGGCGGACACCTTCGACGCAGTGATGACCGCCGGTCACACCGACAATGTCTGGAATACCGAGGGATTGAGTGAGGGATTCCGTGAATTCAATATCGGCAAGCCGGACTTCGATATTCTTGCGCGCCTGTATGAACAGAGCAGCGCCGCATTCTCCACACAGGGCAAGACCTTTCAGCAGGTCTATACCCAACGTCGCCGGGAAATGCCCGGCGCAAAGTCGGAATGACCGTCCGTCAGTAGCGAGTGCCGGCGATATCGATCGCACTTTTTCTCACGATGTGTAGCCCGAGGAGGCATCATGGCAACGAAAGCGTACATTCTCATCAAGGTCAAGGCAGGCAAAGGCAAACCGGTGCTCAGCGCCCTGAAAAGCATTGCCGGCGTGGAACAAATTCACGCTTGTTTCGGCCAACCCGACATTTTTGTCTTCATCAATGTGGCGGACGAACGGGCGCTCTCGGATGTCGTGATTACACGCATTCACGCGATCGAGGGCGTGGAAGAAACCGACACGCACATCGTGGCGGAAACGTAGGTTACTCGTACTCGACCGGCACAACCCGGCCACCCTGCCTGGCCGAAGCGTAACAGGCCTCAGCAATTTCCACCGCGCGCTTGCCGTCTTCGATCGTCACCGGAGGCGGCAAGCCGGTGCGCACGGATCTCACAAAGGCGCGGAGCGTCCCGAGCACGGTCGGCTCCGCAATGCTCGACCAGTTGCCGGCCCCATGCCTGGCAGAGACCTGCGCCACTCGCTGCCCGCACCAGTCCGCCGATAACTGCCCTTCGCTTCCGATCAACTCGACTCGCCCGACCCGTCCGGACGACACCCGCGACACATCCACAAGGCACACCAGACCGCTAAGAGTCGTCAAACGGCCGAGAACCCGACGCTCTGCGGCAACCGGCGGCACCACGTCCATCTCACAAGACACCGTATGAATCTCGTCTCCAGTTAAGACACGAGCCAGGTCCAAGAGATGAATGCCGGTCTCGAGCAAACAGCCGCGTCCGCCGAATCCCCGCCCGTCTTCACTCATCCCATGAGGCTCCATGCGACTGGCCAGGCTCAGATATTGGAGGGCGCCGATCTGTGCCTGTCGCTCACGCAGCAGCCCCACGGCGACATCAAACCGTAACGTCTGCGCAGTCATCATGATCTGCCCGCTTTTCAGCGCGGCCTGTGCAATGACACGGGCGTCGGTTGCCGATATCGCCAACGGCTTCTCAACCAACAGGGCTTTCTGCGCCTGTACCACAGCCAGGCAGATCTCCCGATTGAGTTCCGGCGGAGTCACGACGACCACAGCCGCCACCTGAGGATCCGCGATCAACTCGTGATAGTCGTGGTAACAGGGCACGGCCGGCGCGGATGCCAGACCATGCCCCCCGGCGGTTCGACGACGGCTGACCGCCGCCAGACGTGCTTCGGGCAAGTCCTGCAGAAGATGCTTGGCGTAGCGGCTGCCATGATGACCGACGCCGATCAGTCCGATTCCAAGGGGTACATCCGGTTTGTGAGACATCGTTGTGGCGCACTCTACCGACCGTCCGGCGACGGGTCAATATGCCTCGCAGCCCAAGCTCTCGCCTCGATTGACAACGCCCAAATACGCTCCCTATAGTACCGGAGGAATTCGCCCAAGCCGACGTCAATCGAGAAAGGATTTCATCGCCCATGACTACTCAGGCAGCACCCTTTTCACTGGACCAGATCGGAACCGGCACGGCTCGCTTCCCGAGTGGTATGGCAATTCCCACCGCGACGGATGCCATGGTGGATCCGTACATCCGCACGCGCGTAAGCAAAGACGTGCAGGTGGAATGTATCGAGTTCTGGCCGCAAGATAAGACCGCCTACCCTGGTATCGTGCTGTTGCATGACTGGTGGGGCCTGAACTCTCAGATCACAGACCTCGGCGCCAGATTGGCCTGCGAAGGCTACGGGGTGATCATTCCCAAGTTATACGGGCGGCTGGGCGGGATGGTCACGGCCAACAACGAGGTGGCCGAAGCACTCATGGCCAAGTGCAATGAAAAGCTGCTGCTGCAGGACATCAACACCTGCTGCGAATATCTTAATACCACCCAACACATCAAGCGCAATATCCATGGCGTCGTCGGATTCGGGATGGGTGCCAGTCTGGCAATCCGGTTCGCCTGCCAACGCAAGCGGCTGCGAGCCGCCGTCGCCTATTACGGAAAGGTCACCGCTCCCGACCAGCTTCCAAATATGATGAGTCCGTTGCTCTATCACCAAGCCGAACAGGACACCTGGGCGACGCAGCAGGATGTCGATCATCTCCGGGCCGCCGCAAGCCAAGGGAAGCGCATCGAGATCAAGACCTACCCCGGGGCCTCTCACGCCTTCTGTGACGAGACACGTCCGGCCGGCTACCAGGCAGAGGCCACGGCGCAGGCATGGGACGCCACCGTCGCATTTCTCAAATCGTCATTTCAGGGAACATAGCGGACACTGATGGGCCAGGCACGCCGGTCATGGATGGCCGCCGCACAGTGCCTCTCGCCCGCTGCTCCGCACGCACGGAAAGTATTTGCACTCATGCCGAATCATTCAGTTCGCACCCTGCTGATTGCCTGTTGTGTCACCGCCTTGCTGACGGCGTCAGTCGTTGCCGAAGCCGACGAACCGCCGCCACAAGCCAAACCGACTCTGGTCAATCGCCTACCCGCCTTTGACGACCTGGTGCGGGCCGATGCCGCATCGCTGGCGGCCCTCCCGACACAGGGCGATTCGTTAAACCTGTTTAAAACGGTCGTCGGGCCTCAACTGGGGTTGAACGACGTTGCCATGACCCTCGGAGCCAAGGGTCTCACGCCCGCCATGAGCCAGGAGCTCCTGATCTCCGATCTCACGAAGTCGGCCAATGAACTCGTGCGGGGACTTGCCGCATGGCAACTGACACAAGCCGCCAAAGATGCCGATCCCTCCGCGGGACCAGAACAACGAGAAACCCTTCAGAGACAAATCGAATCCCAGATGACCTGGTTGACTGAAGGCACGACCATTGAGACGCCTCTGCGCCGGCTGTTGATGCTGCTCAAAGAATCCCCGGCACAGGAAGCAGCCGCCCCCCTACAGGGAACGATCGCCCAAATCGAAATATGGGCTATCGATACCGTACATCGGGAATGGTTCCGTCTGTACAATTGGAAAGATCAGGTCCGTCAGCAGCGTGGCCTCACGCGATTGTGCGGCACGTGGCAATGGTCGATTCACAATCATCAGAATCATCGGGAGGAAAAGACGGCCGTGATCTTCGCCCCCGCAGGAATCGCCTCGTCGACCAGTCCTGCGGAAATTACCGTCCTTGGCGACAGCGTCTATTTGCGATGGGAAACCAGGGCGGGGGTGCAGGAAGACAGTCTGCTATTTTCCGGAGAAGGCCAACGCCTGGAAGGAACATTTGTGAATACGGCAGGCGGATGGGGATCGATTACCGGTAAACGTACCGCGACTTGCGTAACGGACGGAGGGGGAAAACCTGCGCCGTCACCCCGTCGCCAGCATCACTGAACACGTCCCGCTCGCCAGGCGGTCCAGGCCACACAGGCCCATCCGGAAATAAAGGAGACACCGCCGAGGGGAGTCAACGCCCCCATCCACTTGATTCCCGCCAGCGCTACGATATACAAACTGCCGCTGAACAGGAGAATTCCGGTGCAAAAGAGCCAACCGGCCTTCACCGCCAGCGAATCGTCCGTCTCACGAACCAGCCAGGCTACGACAAACAGGCCGAGAGCATGGTACATTTGGTAGCGTGCCGCCGTTTCATAGACGGCAAGCATGGAGGGATCCAGAATCGACTTGAGCGCATGGGCGCCGAAGGCACCTGCGGCCACGGATGTTGCAGCAAACAGGCCGCCGAGACACACAAACCTGAACGAGCGCGCCGACACGGCCATACGATCCTCCTAAGCAGCCACGGCCCTTGGCAAAGGCACGGCGCGCGATTCTAACACGACTCTCGCTGAAAAATGGGCACACCTACCCCGCTTGAATGTCCCCGTTGCTTAATGGCGAATCCTGACGCCGTTCAATATTGCGAATGCGGCTATGACTTTACGCCGCACTTCCAGGGATTCCCCATAAAACCCGCTTCCGACACGACGGCTCGCAAACGCCTGTTCCCGGACGAAATGGGACGCGGCAGTTTTCTACTCGGTATTCTGCTGATCTGGCTGGCCCTCTCTGTCGGCGAGCTCTATCGCATACGCATCGAACTGCCGCGCCGCCCGAAGATGGAATTAGGGCTCAGCAGTCTGATGGTCGGCATGACCGATCTTGCCGCCGCGCTCGTCGTCGGGGCGATCGGTTGGGCCTGCGTGTGGATTGTGCTGGCAGCTCAGAGCAAGCGGGACGGAAGTCTCTGCCCGAAGCGCACCACGTTCGTCGTCACGTTGGTGGCTGCCGGCGTGCTCTTCGTGACTCGAACGATCGACCCGAGCGTGCTTGTCCAACACGTGATGCAAATTCTGTTCGTCCTGGCTATTGCGATTGCATCGTATTATGCAGGGTGTCGAAACTGGCTAGGGAAATGGTGATCGATCTCCGGCCGATGTGGCTTCCGATGACCGAACCTGCATCGCGGAGAGACGTTGCCGCGGAGACGCGAGGAAGATCGAATCGTATCGACTGCGACCGCGTTACTTTTGGCAAAAATAGAGATAGAAGTCGGCGAATTCCTCAGCAGGAATGCCCAAATGAACTCGTTTCGTCGTATTGCCGCACAGCAAGCTCCACTCCGCGGCAATCTTTGCCAGTTGCTCATCGTTCACACCGTGCGTGCTCCACAGATTGACCGACGCAGAACTGAGCACAACGGTGATCGTCTGCAGTGACGGCCCATAGCTGAACTTGAACTCATACCCGCCTCGAAACAAGAGGATCACACCTTCACGGGATCGAAACCCTCGATGCCTGCACTGCGTGCACACCAGTACGTCCAACCCGGTATAAGGATCGTAACCGGAGGCGTCGGTGCTCAGGAGCCCGTTGCATTTGTGGGTCGGACAGCGGAGAGGGGTCGGACCGTTCGATGCGATCAGGTCAGGACCAGGAACTGCTCCTGCGGGTGGTTCCTGGGGATCTGTCGGCCCTGAAGAATTATCGTGCGGCACAGTGACCTCGGCGGTGCGTTGTACCATCCCTGAATCTCCCGCAAGAGCGCGTCAAAAGTACGATGCCACGGTCAACTATGGCAAGTATATCAGACATCGTCATATGCCCAGGACGCGGAATACACCGGCAAATACCCTTCTGAAAACGGTCCGAAACCTAGAAGATCGATGAGTGCACAGCCCCACTCTAGCACGTTGAGTTTCTTCATAAAGGCTTTTGACGGGGCTCAATGTGTGCAGAGAATGGTTCGCACATCGCACCGGCTCAAATTGCAAGCTGGCAGGTCCTGTGACCCTCTCAATCACCATTGACAGAAACAGTCTGCTCATGTATCCATTGGATACATGAGCCCTGAAGAATTCAAACGCGCCAGATTGGCTCTCGGTCTCACCCAACAAGCCCTTGCGGACCAGCTCAAACGCAAGCGGCTCGCCATTGCTCGCTATGAAGGCGGGACACGCACAATCCCCGGCGTCGTCGAAGTGGCGCTGCAATCCTTCGCACAGTCATCCCGGATTCCGCTCGTCGGGGTTGTGGCTGCAGGCGATCCCGTCGAACCCATCCCTCAAACCGAACGCATTGAGGTCCCCAAGAGCATGCTCGGGCGAGGAGAAACCTTTGCTTTGCGGGTCAAGGGAACCTCCATGCGCGACGACGGCATTCTCCCCGGCGATGTGGTCGTCGTACAGAAACAAGATGTGGCTCGAAACGGCCAAACCGTGATTGCCCTTTTGAACGGCGAGGCCACGATCAAGACCTATCACCGTACAGCAGGCGTAATCGAGTTGCACCCGGCCAACGAAGCCATGACGCCTATCCTGGTGCACGAAACCGACACGTTTCACATTGAGGGCATTGTCGTCGGCGTGATCCGGCATCTGAAACGCTAGGTGCGCTCATCAGACCGCGTGAGCGAAGACCATGGATCGTCAGATTGTCTGCTTTGCCATCCCCTCTCTGCAAATCGCGCTGGCGCGGTTGAGCCAGCCATTACTCAGAACCCGTCCGCTCGCGATCGCCACGATCGACACTCCTCGTGCGCTTCTTCGTGAGATCTCCACCGAGGCGGAACAAGACGGCCTCCACGTCGGCATGACACTCGACCGAGCGCGCCGCCTCTGCCCGTCCCTGCACGTTCGTCCCCCGAATCCTCGCCAGGTTGCCACAGCCAACCATTCGATCCTCGGTGTGATCCAGCGGTATGCTCCGACCTGGGAGCCCTTTCTTCCCGGTTCTCTCCTGATGGACCTCACCGGGACCACACGCCTCTTCGGGTCAGCCTGTGATGTGGCGGCCACAATTCAAGCGGAGGTGCTCACACAGTTTCATCTCGAAGGCGTGGCCGGCGTGGGAAGCAATAAACTCGTCGCCCAGACAGCCGCGACCCTGGTGGAACCCTCCGAACTCTACGATGTCCGATCGGGATCGGAGCGCTTCTTTATGTCCCCTCTGTCGATTCGAGCCTTGCCCGGCGTGCATCGCCCCTGCATGCGCACGGTACTGAAGCGATTGCACGATCTCAACCTCCGCTCGTTGGGAGACGTGGCAGACAGCCCTCTAGACGCCCTCGAAGCGGCACTGGGCAACTATGCCGGACAACTATCCCGATGGGCACAGGGCATCGACCCAACGCCGGTCCTTCCGCCGGTCGCCCATCCGGTCCTGAACGACACCGTCACCCTTAACCCCGATGAGGTGGACGATGCACGGCTCCAGGGACGACTGGCAGATAGCCTGCAAAGACTCTGTCGCACCCTCCGTAGCCAACACCGGATGTGTGGCGGGCTCTCCTTGACCCTTCGCCACAGCGATCAGCGCGAGGTCACCTCGAAGGCGCGGGTGATTCCGGAGACCTGCTGGGAGATCGATCTCTCCGGACTGCTCCAGGGGCTCTTTCAGCGCGCCTTCCGGCGGCGTATCCGTCTTCGCGTGATGACGGTCACGTTGACCGACCTCACCGGCTTTGCTGAGCAGGGATCGCTGTTCGAAGAACGGCCACCGGAGGAGCAATGGGCTCGTAACCAGAGTCGGCGACTCGCCGTCGCCCTCGACCACCTGCATCAACGGTTCGGTGAACAGGCGATCCGTTATGGGAGAACGCAGTGAATGTCGTCCGGCTTCGTGCATCTCCACACCCATTCATCCTATTCGCCCATGTGGGGCATCCCGACGCTTGAAGCCCTCTGTCAGGCCGCTCGAACACAGGGGCAGAACAGGCTTGCCCTCACCGATACCAACGGTCTGTATGGAGCCATCCGGTTTTTAGAGGTCGCGCAGCACGAAGGGTTGAAACCGATCCTTGGGGCTGAACTCGTTCATGAGGCACACCGGGCCGTGCTGCTGGCCAAAACGCCGGCTGGTTATGCCAATCTCTGCCGACTTCTCTCCGCTCGTCACGAGGAGAGCACCTTCGATTTCATCTTTGCGGTGGCAGGCTATCGAGCCGGGTTGATCATTCTGTCCGACGACCTGTCAGCATTAAAAGCTTGGCGCAAGGATTCCCCGAAAGATTTGTATGTCGAACTTTCTCCGGGATCGGATATCCAGGAGGCGCTCACCTTCAGCCGGGACAACAGGCTGCCGCCGGTGGCCACCACCCGCGCCGCCTGCCTTCATCCCACAGACTTCGAGGCGCATCGCCTGCTGCGCGCCATCGCCGACAACACGACATTGTCCCGGCTCCGGCCGGAGCACTGTTGTGCGCCATCCCACTGGCTCATGCCGCCGACAGTCATTGAGCGGTATCTGCCGCATGTGTCCGAAGCGCTTACCAACAGCCGGCGTATTGCCGACGACTGTTTCACCGACTGGACCTTCAAAGAAACGATCTTCCCCTCGTTCCGTCAACTTTCGACAGAAGCTGCATTTGAGTCGCTGCGCACGAAGACCTACGAGGGCGCACAGCGGCGCTATGGCGCCCTATCCGAGACGGTGCGGCACCGGATCGAAGCAGAGTTGGCGGTGATTCGAGAAAAACGCTATGCCGACTACTTTCTGGTGGTCGATGAGATTGTCCGGGAAGCGCCTCGTACCTGTGGACGAGGATCCGCAGCCGCCTCAATCGTCTCTTATTGTCTGGGCATCACCCATGTCGATCCGATTCGGCACAATCTGCTGTTCGAGCGCTTCCTGAACCCAGGCCGGCATGACCCGCCGGATATCGACATCGACTTTCCATGGGACGAACGTTCGAAGATTCTCGAACGGGTGTTTGCGCGCTATGGGGCAAAACAAGCGGCGATGGTCGCCAATCAAAATACCCTTGCCCCGCGTGCAGCCATGCGTGAGATTGCCAAGGTCTACGGCCTACCGGCCGCTGAGATCGGCAAGGCGCTGGATCTGCTTCATCGACGCGCCGATTTCGTGAATGTGACCGAGGATTCGGCCTTACAAACCTGGGCAAACGAAGTCTGTCGCGCCCTGCAATTGCGCCCACCCTGGCCGGACATTCTCTTCCGGGCCGGACAACTGCAGGGACATTTCCGCCATCTCAGCCTCCACCCCGGCGGAGTGGTCTTGGTTCCCGATGAGATCCGCCGGTATGTTCCGGTGGAAACCTCTGCTTCCGGTTGGCCCGTCATTCAATGGGAAAAAGACCAGACTGAGGATGCGGGGCTGGTCAAAATCGACCTGCTCGGCAATCGTTCCCTCGCCGTCATTCGTGATGCCCTGGTTGCCGTCCACCGCAACACCGGCCATCTGATCGACTACGAACTCTGGGATCCGATCAGCGATCCGGTCACGCAGGAATTGATCCGCCGCGGGGATACAATGGGCTGCTTCTATGTCGAGTCTCCGGCAACCAGGCTCCTGCTCAAAAAGCTGTGGACGACCATGCCGAAGGCACGCCGGGCCCACGCGGATGTCTTTGAATATCTGGTGGTCGTGTCTTCCATCATCCGTCCCGCCGCCAATGTCTATGCCGATGACTTTGTCCGCCGATCCCACGGCCATCCCTACCGCTCGTGGCATCCCTTGCTGGATGAGGTCTTGGCTGAGACGCACGGGATCATGGTCTACCAGGAAGATGTGATGAAGGTGGCGGTGGCCTTGGGCGGATTCTCCGCACACGACGGCGATCAGCTGCGCAAGATCCTCAGCAAGAAGCATAAGGAACGGCAGCTGCGAGACTATCAGCGACAGTTCTACGAAGGGGCTGCGGCACGAGACGTTCACCGATCGACGACCGGCAAGATCTGGGCCATGATCATGAGCTTTTCAGGCTATAGCTTTTGTAAGTCGCACAGTGCGAGCTACGCCCAGGTGTCCTTCAAATCGGCCTACTTGCGGGCACATTATCCGGCCGAGTTCCTGGCCGCCGTCATCAGTAACCAAGGCGGGTATTATTCGGCCTTCGCGTATCTGTCGGAGGGACGGCGCATGGGGCTCACAATCCTTCCACCGGACATCAACGCCAGCGACTGGCCCTATCGTGGATCGGACCAGGCCGTCCGGGTTGGCCTGATGCAGCTCAAAGCCTTACGCAAAGAGTTCGCTCAGAGGATTGTTGTGGAGCGGCAGAATCACGGTGCCTATCGCTCGCTACAAGATTTTCTCGTCCGAGTGAATCCTGAGATCGCCCAGGCCACGCTGCTCATCAAATCGGGCTGCTTCGATTCCATCGCCGGAGAACTGACCCGACCGGCGCTGATCTGGAGGCTCTTCGCCGCCCAGTCAGGGAAGCCTGCCGGTTATCTGCCGATTCCACCGGAGTACTCGGCTCAGCAGAAGCTCGACCATGAGCTGGAGCTGTTCGGCTTTCCCCTGAGCGGACATCCACTGGAGCTCTTTACAAACGTGGTCGCGGGCCTGTCGCATCTCCCGGCACGGGACCTGGCACAACATGTCGGGAAGCACGTGACCCTCCTCGGTTGGATGGTAACGGAGAAAATCGTGTCCACGAAGCAAGGCGAGCCGATGGAGTTTGTCACCTTTGAAGATCAGACCGGCCTGTATGATGCCACCTTTTTTCCCGACATCTACCGGCGGTGCTGCCACCTCCTCGCCTCAGATCAGGCCTACCTCGTCACCGGTGTGGTGGAAGAACATTTTGCGACCGTGACGGTCACAGTCACACGACTTCGCCCCTTATCCGCTCCCGACGCAGAGGATACCATCGTACTTGAGGAGGACGCGGGAGAACCGTACACTGAGCGGCATGACACTCTCTCCCCTGATCCGCTTCGGCACCTCCACCTGGACCTATGAAGGCTGGAAGGGGCAGATCTATACTCGCACCTATACGAAAACCGGCTTCACACGCGACTGTCTCGGGGAATTCTGCCAATATCTCTACAAAGGCGAGCCACTCTTTCGCACCGTGGGGAATGATGCGACATTTTACCGGCCTACCATGGTCAACCAGCTCATCCGTTATCTAGGTCAGATTCCGGAAGACTTCGAGATGTGCGCCAAGGTCTGGGAAGAAATCACCATCCCCACCTATGCCACACATGCCAGGTACGGGATCAAAGCCGGACAGCGGAATCCGAACTTTCTCAACGCGGACGCCTTCATCAAGCTGGTTTTACAGCCCTATCGGGACGCACGATTCGGCCCGCACGCAGGGCCGTTCCTATTCGAATTTCAACGCCACGGACTGTCCGTCCAAGAATTCTGCAGCGGATTAGACGGGTTCTTCGCACGCCTGCCGAAAGACTTTCGGTATGCCGTTGAAATCCGGAATGCGGGGATGCTGGGCCATCAGTACCACGAGGTGCTCAGGCGACATGGCGTGGCGCATGTTTACAATCACTGGACCTTCATGCCGTCCCTCGCCGAACAGCATCAACGGATGGGGACCTTTACCGCACCGTTCAGTGTGTTTCGTCTCCAGACCCCGCTCAAGATGACTCACGAGGCGGCAAAGACACGTGCCGAACCGTACAACAGGATTGTTGGTGAGTTGCCGGAAATGCGACAGGACACGGTACGGCTCGTTCGACAAGCAGCCAGCGAAAATCGAACCACCTATGTGCTGGTCAACAACCGGGCGGAAGGCAATGCGCCCCTGACGATTCAAGCCCTCGTAGAATCACTGCGCGAGTAAGGGCACCTTCTGACAGTATGATGTTGGCCCATAACCTGCTTCCCACGCAGGCGCCCGCCAATTCGACCCGGCTATCCCCGCTCTGAGTGCTCGATCACCACGCGCCACCGGACAATCCAGCCCAGGGCTCATTCGACAAGCCCATACCATTATCCCGCTCGTCTCCGTCTTTAGGTGCATAGCGCAGACTCCTGATCGCGACTATTCTTCATCAAGAGCGTTTCACAACGAATACCGAGCCGAGGTGGGAATCTCCTACCACCTTCAGGGGGTCTATATGAGTCCTGTTGCCTCTCCACCTACACCGCCGCTCCAACTCATCACCATCGATCGCCGCGCAGAAGACCATCACAGCTCCTGCAAAGTTCCCGCTCCAAGCACACAGGGGCCGACAAAACGCCATACCTACCGCATGATGGCGTTAGCCTCGGTGCATGCCTACATCGCGTTTCACCTTATTTCATGGCATGTCTTCGGGATCGAACTGTGGGGCAAGACGGCCATGATGGGTGTGCCCTCCTTGGCCAAAGGAACCATCAACGCGGCCTCGATCATGGTCCTGCTGATCCTGGGTTCCATCCTGATCTGGGGGCGTGGATTCTGTGGCTGGGCCTGCCACATGCGCGGCGCGATCGAATTTGCCGATTGGATTCTTCGTAAGTTGAAGGTCCGCCGGTATCTCGCCCTCCGAGAGAAGAATATTCTGGTCAACACCCCTCACCGCTGGCTCCTGAGAATCGGGGCTCTGTTCGTCCTCCTCCTGCCGGTCATCATTCTGATTCACAACGTCGGATTCACGCCCAAAGTCAATGTGATGACTCCACCGCCTATTGCAGACTTGCCAGGGTACGAAGGTAAGGCATTCGCCAAGGCCGCCTTCTTCAATTTCGAAATCAAGCCGACATGGAATGATTTTCTGCTGGCCTTCGGGTTGGCGGTCTTTATTCAGTTCACCATGAGCGTCCTGTTGAATCTGCGCTACGGCCAAGGCGCATTCTGCCGAATTCTCTGCCCCTATGCCACGATGATGGTCCCGCTCATGAACATCTCCCCGGTTCAAAAAAAGATCACACGCGTGGCTCAGTGCACCGGCTGCCGGGATTGCAGCAACGCCTGCCCCCAGGGTATCGATGTCAGCCGCGAAATTTTTCATTTCAACGGCAAGGTGGTGAACACGGAATGCATCAAGTGCTACGCCTGCATCGATGCCTGCGATGACAACGTGCTTCAGGATACGGCGGCGCCGGGCATGCCGCAAACCGATCGCTTAAAGCCGTATGAAAAACGCCCCTGGCAGCAGGAATTGATTCGAAAAGACGGGCTGCTTACCAATGCCAGACACATGCAGGTGTTCGAACCCCTCGGACCCGTTGCTGATTTCTCATCGATGATCGTGGCGTTGATTTGCGGAGGCATCACGTCCCGCTTCGGAGGCTTCTGGTTTTACCCCGGAGCCATTATCTCGTTTATTGTATTCCGGGAATGTTGTTTGCGCGTGCAGCGATGGCGGGCTGCGGAGAGAATCCAGACATCCATCGTATCCGTCAAATCGTGATGTGTCGACCGACAGTCGGTTCAAGATAGGTTCTCATCAATCGTTTACAAGGAGGCTCATATGAATACAGTCGCACGAGTGAGAGACTACTCAGGCCTGGTTGCAGAGTTTACGATCTACTTGAAGGAGAAAAAGTCTTACTGGCTGGCGCCGATCATTTTCGTCTTGATGGCCCTGAGTGCGCTCGCGTTCTTCCTCGAGGGAAGCGTATTGGCGCCCGCCATCTACTCCGTGTTCTAATTCTTGTACGCGCGCCCGCCACTAAAGCGGGCGCGCGCCGCTTGCCTCCGTGCTACGGCCGGCATCCCCGATGGCCTCACTCCCAACACCTGTAAGTATAAACTCTTCTGCGGGGCTCACGGCCTTTCCCCAATGACAATTGCGTGCCCCTACCCCTCACTGGGCTCACGCGTATTCATCGTGATCGGGCGGTGAGATGTGCTTGTCGTTTTATGTAAGAAGTTGTATGGTGCGGCCATCTACTCATGACGTGCTCAGGTACGAGCGCGACCATCATAATTCAAAGGAGGTTTCCGATGGCAAAACAACCAAGCGGGCGCGGATCCGTGAAGTTAAGCACTGCGGCAAGTGCGATCAAGAAACGGCTGAAAGGTGTCAAAGTGATTGATTGGCACGAAGTCGGCACGCCGCATCCGGAAGTCGTGATCGGCACCGTGCAGACGGGTGTGGCGAACTTCAAGACCAACCTTGGCACGCTGGCCAAATTGAAGGAGCTGCGTGATCTCCATATTCTCATCAACGGCACGCCGCGGCCGGACATCGCCCAAATCAAGTTCACGTTGCGAGGCTAGGTACCGGTCGTGCAAGGACCAGCCGGACAGTACCCGACATTGCAGGTCCATCCGGGCCGACGATGCAACCTGCAATGCTTGCATTGTTACTCCGATTCGGGACCGGCGGTGACTGAACAGTTGGAGATCGATCTGCTGGAGCAAGTGGTCGCCGATGCGGCCGCCATCGGATACAGGGTCATGTCGGTGTCTGGCGGCGAGCCCCTACTGTATCCCGGACTCGCCCGACTCCTACGTGCAGCCCATGCCTCCGGCCTCGTGACCACCGTCACGACGAACGGCATGCTTCTCGATCAACGCCAATTGAACGTCCTGGAGGCTGATTGCGACCTGGTCGCGATCAGCCTCGACGGCATCCCGGAATCTCACAACTTCATGCGGAACTCCGCGCGCGCATTCGACGACATGTGCGCGCGTTTGGCGGCACTCCGCACCTCCGGCATCCCCTTCGGGTTTATCTTCACGCTCACGTTTCACAACGTACACGAGTTGGAGTGGGTCGCAGATTTTGCCGTCGAGCAGGGCGCCTCCCTTCTGCAGCTCCATCCGCTTGAACCTGTCGGCAGAGCCACCTGCAGGCTGGGCGAATCCTATCCTGACGGCGAAGAGAATGCGGCAGCCCTCTGCGAGGCCGGACGTATCCGCGAGTTGTACGAGGGCAAGCTGGAAGTGCAAATCGATCTCGCGACAGTTCCGGCCATGCGGGAACATCCCACGCGCGTCTTCGTGAGGGAAGCCACATTGTGTGGTGCACAGACCGTGGCCGACGTCATTGCCCCGCTGGTGATCGAAACCAGCGGCCTCGTCTCACCGTTGCAGTATGGATTTCCTCGCGCCTGGGCCTGGGGAAACATCAAGGACCGATCGTTGCCGGATCTTGCCGCAGACTGGCTCGCCCGCGACTACGCAGCCTTCCTCACGCTCTGCCGCCTCGTCTATGAACAGGCGGTGCGCAAGGACGATGAGCCGGTCTTGAATTGGTACGAACAAGTCTATGCCGCGGCCCTGCAATTTTCTCCCGCGCAGGCGCGCGACCACCTGATGCAGACCTGTACATCCGAAAGAAGCAGTCAGTAGCAGGCAGGGTGCATCCCTCCCTCTCACAAAGCCCACCTCGGAAGATCCCCGCAGTTCCCTCCTTGCCACTCGCCGTCTTTGTATTCCTTCAACACGATCCCGGCAATTCGCTCGAGTTGACCGGAGGTCTTGGTATCGGTCGGATCCTTCTCGTTCACGAAGCTCCCCTGCCCGGAATCCCAACGGTAGACCTTGGTTTCTTTACCCGGTTCATTGGGGACAAAATGGAGAGAGTGACACTGGTCATCGTAATGAATCTTGTGTGTTTTTCCCCACATACCCTGGGTATGATCGACGATGTTCGGCGGCATCGGCGTCAAGGAAGAGGTACGACCGGGAACGACGGCCGAGGCCGGCTCTCCCTTGAGCGAACCGATTCCTTCCACATCCAACGTCTCCTCCCGTCCGCACATGTTCATCACGGTCATCTCCGAGGTGGTGATCTCAAGAATTCTCCATTGGTTCGCCAACCAGAAATCGTGGTGTTTCTGGTCACCGAACTCGCAGTCCGGCTTGCCCTCCAGCTGATGGTCTGCTCGAAAGATGCCCGTGAGGTTTCTATTGTTCCTATCATGCACCTGGGCGAAACAGCATTCCGGTCGCTGGGGGCAGTAAATCGCTCCGAGCAGAAACAGATCCGCCACGCGGGTGTCGCAATCCGGCTCGGGCAGTCCCACGGGTGGCGATGAGGCTGGTCCTTCTTCCGACACCTCAAGTCCTGAACGTTGCAGCAAGCCGTTACGCCCCGATGTGGGTGCCGCCCTGTCCTGTTGCACCACGTGCGCCAGTTCGTGGCCGAGCAGCGGCAGGGTGTCCCCACTCCTGAGACCGGCCGCGCCCGCCCCTAACACAATCTCATGCCCGACCGTGTAAGCCCTGGCCTGAACCGCCGCAGCCGAAGCCGCCGACTTGCCATCGTGATGCACACGCACCTTCCCAAAGTCATGTCCGAAACGCGACTCCATCTGTACGCGGAGTCCGCCTTCCAGCGGTTCCCCCGGCGACGCAAGCACCTCATGGACGAGGGGTGGGAGGGCGCCGGTCCAAATGTGCGGGAGTCTGTCTGTCACCTGCCTGGCTCGACAATCCTGACAGGTGTTGCCGCATGAGCAGGATCGTTCGCCGCGCCGCCCGTCCGGTAGGACAGCACGTCTGCTGAAGGAACTTCCAGAAGGACGTGAGCGGGTTTGCAACCTTCGTGTCATCATTGGCCTCCTGTCGGTCCTCCCACCTGACCTGCCGTCCAGGATCACTGCTGCATAAAGCTGAACTGTTCTGCGTACCACCTCAGGTACGAACCTGGAAGGTTCTCTTGCATCATGAGCGTGATGCGCTCCTGTTCCAGCCCGGCGTCATCGAGTCGATCATACTCACGGAGTTGATCATCCGTGACATCGTGCAGTCTCTCAAAAGTCAGTCTGTCCTCGCCTGCGATCTCAACGAAATACCGATCGATGGTCGCATCATACCCATACTTCACGGAATTCCAGCTCCCTTCTGGCGTCTGGAAATGAATCCACTTTCTGACGCCTCCGACAAGCTTCCCGAGCCGGACTGTATCCTCCTCAGCCGCTGCGAGGTCCGCGAGCGAAGGATGTCGATAACCAGGCTCATTCGCCACACCCGGGTGCACATGGGAGATGGTCAACCACCTGACTCCCGGTGTATTTCCCGGATAGACCACGCCGTTCCTTGAGCCGACCACGACCGCATAGGTCCCGGCCGGATACTCACCCGTTCCAGAAATCGCCTTGAGTATCGCCACCTCGACTTGATCCGCGCCACGATTCGTGGCCCATGCCGTGTAACGTTCCAGCAGTGATGCTCTATCCGCAGCCTTCGCCACGATCGTTCCTGGTGACACTGGGCCCGGCGTCGGTACCAGCGCGGTGCAGTTGGTCGGGTTCTCTGAGAACCGGCACCAGGTCCCATTAGGTTGCTCTTTCCACCTGTGGCCGTTCCTCAGATCGACCTCGTTGATGTACTTTCCGTCACCGCCGCTGATCGAAACCCTCTCCGCACGTTTCACGATGTCGAGTTCTTGAGCGGCCAGGTCCGGTGGCAGCGCTCCGGGAAACTCTTCCATATTTCCGGTTCTCGCCAAGAGCGCCATCTCTTCCGACGAGAGATGGGGAAGCCCGTGCGGGACTTGTCCTGACACCGGAAGCCCGTCAGGAGAAAGTGTCTCACTGAGAGTATGGCCGACCGGCACCTCGTCCGGAATGAGTCTCGACGACATCGAGGGGCCTTCGGGAAGATTAGGGAACACCAGCGCTAGGTCGTGGACCATGCCCGCCATACGTGGAACCTGTTTCATCGCCGCCAATGATTTTTGGAGCATCGCCACCGGACCGATCTCGATGCCGACCAGCGCAAGCAGGAGTTCCACAATCGTCGGACCGATTAACTTGCCGACCTCATAGGCAAAAATCGGCAGGCTCTCCTGGACCATGGCATTCAGGGTGGCCGCCTGGTTTCGTCCGAACTCTTCGCCCAGTGCAGCGGCCAGATCCTCCCCGTCCGGATCATTCAACGTCAGAATCGTCTCGCGCGCCGCCGCTTCGATGGCCGCCCACTGTTGCGGATTCAGCAATTGCACGAGGTCGAGCATTTCATCGACCACCCCACGGACGGCCCCGATCGCAAACGGCGTCGGGAAGATCATATTGAGAGCCGCCATGCGACGCAGTTTTGCCGACAAGGCCTCGAAGTCGGCTGCCTCCAACCCCACGAGCATGGCATCGAAGAAGGCCGAGGCGTTCTGGAATTTCGACACCAGCGGGTCCTCGAATTCTCCGCCGGTGTGAGAAAACAACCGGCCTGCTCCGGGAGGTGACAGCACCCCGCCGTCCTCCGTCACAAATGCCTCGACTTCCGGGCGCCCCTGCACATTGGAGACGGAATAGTTTCCCGGTTCGTTCGTGCCTGCGTGGAAAATCGTTTCTGCGTTGGTAAAACGGGAGTACCGGCCGGAGAGTCCTTCCCATTCCAGCCGGTACAGACAGAGGCGACCATATTCATGCAGGATCACGATCGGCTCCCGCCGCGCGATCGCCTCAACGATGGCGTGGCTGCGTTGTGCCTCGCGCACACTCACATCCAGTCGCTCGCGTGCGATCAAGGTGGCTGGCCAGGAACTCCCCCAGATCCCCACCTCCTGCCCCGCAAATAGCGGAGGCCGTTCCGCCAGAAACTCGTCCGAACCTGGTTCCTCGTCGGTGTAGAACATCGGCGCAAGGGTCGGATGGGTCTGCACCTGAATAGAGGCACCGGCCTCGAACAGGCGTGCGGCACGACCGGCTTCAGCCTCCGCCGGATCGCGATGGGAAGCCAGTCCCCGCCGGTCAGTGACGGGTGATGCAGCCTGACGATATTGCAGGATGTGCGCAACTTCGTGCGCCACGAGACGCGGGGAAGGATCCGGTGACGCGAAGACCAGCGTTTCAGGCCAGGCAGCGGCTGGAGCACCGGAGCCTGTCAGGAGAGCGGAGGCCCCATAGTAAGCCCGTACACCTGTCAGATCGGCGGAGAAAGCTCGCTCCATGCCGGCGCGGTAAGGAACCGGGCCTGACCGCCCACTTGGATAAATGGTGAACCGGCCGGGATGGTGCGTAAACTGAGGTGAGAGCGAACCGGACGCTATGGCGCCTGGTTGAGAAGTCTCGTCGAGCGCAGGCCCGGCCGGCGAGACATTCCGGCGCAGCGTCGACACGCCTTCCTGCTGCGCGGTCGCTGCTCTTGCCAGATTGACCCGCTCCATCGATGTTTCAGACGCGGACGGCCACAGCCGTTACTTGCGCCGTCCCCTCCCCCGAGTCGGGCGCGGCGGTGTCGGTTGCTCCCCGAATCGCTTCTTGTCTTCCTCGATCAATTTCTCCAATGACGTAATTTCCGCCTGGTATCCGGCGAGTTGTTGATCGATCTGGCGAGTGAATGAAGCTTTCGCCTCCGCAAGATTGGCCAGCCTCGTCTTCAGTTCCGCCACTGTGGCTTCCCTGGCTGCAATCGTCGCGGTCTGGGTCGGCGGTTTCTTAAATGCCGCCTCCAGGGACGCTCTGGCCTCGCCGATCACTTTCGTCTGTTCTGCCACAATCTGATTCAAGGTCGCCATCTCTGTTCTCCTTTAGCCGCACATGACTAGGGTCGATTGAAGCCGGAGACCGGAGAGGGAATCCCCCCGAAATTCACCGGATTGGCTTGAGCCAGGTTACCCATGTAAACCGCCTCCTTCATGCCGTGGAAATCTACGGACGGGATCGGCACATTCGTCTTAATGTGGTTGCCCATCACAATCGCACTTCTCGCCGAAAGCGACACTGTTGCGGTCCCCTGGGCGGCCACGCTGGCGTGCCAACAGAAATTATTGCTGAAGAAGAGCCGCTCGAAGCGGCGGAACAACGTGTCGCTCAGATTCTGCTGGGCGACCTCGACCAACGCCGTGCGACCAGGCCCGAGGAATTTGTTGTCCAGGATCTGCGCGCTGAATCCGAAGACCACCTGGCCCGCACCGAACGTGATCACCTGCTCCAGCCAACCACGCATCCAGAGCGCGCGGTGCTCCTGATTGGCATCCAAGAGAGCCGCGTTCGCATAGGTGACCAGGTTGCTCTGCACACGCGCCTCCAGAATCAAATCAGCGATGATTCCCCAGGAGAGCGCACTGATGGTCGTATTATCCGGCGAGACTCCGGTATTCATCACCTCGCAGGACTCCACGCACAACTCCCCGAGCTGCAGGGAGGCGCCGATGCCGATGGACGGGGCCTGCTGATAGCCACAGTTCAAGACCCGGTTCTCAGTGAGAGCACATTTGGCAAACCCGACCAGGCTCAGAATGCCCCAATGGCGCATATCTTCGACGCGATTCTGACTGCACGTCAGCGAGGTATGAAACACCGCGGTGATCCCGCCGCCGCCTCGCACCAGGTTGTTGTCCGCAAGGACGTTGGCCGTGCCGCCGCTGGCCGCGACCGGCCAGGCGGTATTGGTGACGCGATTCCCCTGCACACGGACACGACTGGACGCCGCCAGCAGCACGCCGAACCCGGCCTCCTGCCCTTCGCTCTCTACCCGATTATCGAGCAACTCGGCCCCCTCATTGCCGATCACGACGATGCCTTCCTGGACCCCGAGTACCAGATTCCCCGCTATTCTCCCGCCGAATGTTCCAAGGCTGCCGTTGCCGCCGAACCTGGCCAGCAGCAGCGCGATAGGGCGAACCGCTCCGGCTTCTTTCAACAGGGAGCGGAGTTGATTGCGTTCAACCACGGTATTTCGCCCGCTCACGGCGATGCCTCCGTATTCGGGCGAATTGTAGAGCAGGATATTGTCGCTGATGACACAGCCATCGGCGGCCACATCGATGCCGAACGCCTTCAGCGTCCCCGGGTCCACTTCTGCTCCCAGCCGCACGATATAGTTCCCGGCAATGGTGGAACCGGCGGCCAGCGAAAACGGCGTGCCGGTCAGCGCTCCATTGTTCAGGACAATGCCGAAGACAAACCCCAAAAGGCGATTGTCCTCGATGCGAGCCGGGAAGGACACGTCCTGCAACAGAAGCCCCACCAGGCCTCCGTCGCTTTTCCGCTTGTTCGCGGCATCGAAACTGTTGCCGACGATGACGAGGCCCGTCGTATCGGCAAGTGTCCAGACTCCGTATTGCACATTGTCGACGACACAGCCCGTCACGCGTACATCGGTGCTGCGGCTGATGACGACACCGGCGATCTGAGTCGGCACCTGCGCATGCAACAGACATCGCTCGAGCACGGCTTCGCGGCAACGGTCCATCGCCACCATGGCCTGTAGGCCCTGCCCCTGTTGCCCCTTGTTCTCAAGCAGCAACGACAACCCTGAGACGGTCACATGCTCCAACAGCACCCCGTCGGGATGCCCGATGTGAAGGAGCTCCGTCCCGCTCTTCCGGACGACACGCGCGCCCAAGGTTTCCCCGTGCAACGACACGTTGGACTGTTCGATCCGAATCGGCGCCTCAATCTCGTGCTCGCCCACCTTGAGGCAGACGCACCCGCCTTCTTCCGGCAGCGAGTCGATCGCGGCCTGGATATCTTCTCCAGGCTGTACCACCACCGTGCAGCAGCCAGGCGTGAGCTCCGTGAGCGGCGGAAATACGGTTCGACAGTCATGAATCTTGCCGTCCGCTTCGATGATGGCGAGGTGACAGTAATGATGATGGATACCGAGCGGCGGCGCCTGGTTCAATCGTTCGATGTCGGCATCCGCCGTCCTCGCGGCAAAACACCAGTAATCGCCGCCATGCGCCCGGCCGCCGGAAAGGATGGTCAGGGTGGCTTGCACGCCGTGCTCCAGCACAAATCCGGGGTTCGCCACCGACAACTCGATCAACCCGTCCGCAGTGAGATCCAGGTTCACCAGTTGCGAACCATCCGGCTTGCGCACGATGCCGGATTGGTCCCAGCGGATGACCCGCACGTGCTTGGCTGCATCGGGTACGCCTTGCGGAAAATCGGCGATCGGCAGGGCCGGACTGAACGTCAACGTCTTGTTGGTGTCATCCACCGTCACCTTGCGCATCTCGCCGGGCAGCCCGTCGAACTCACGCTGGTCGTTCGTGAACTCGACCCAGTCGCCGGTCTTAAAACGCAGCACGTCGTCGCGACCCAGGCTCTCCACCCGCACAATCGTCCGGCCGGCTAGAATTTCGGCAATCGTCGTCGCCACGTGCGCATTCTCACGCGACCACTTCACCTTCACCGTACTCGCCGTCTCGCTGTGCACCTCGATCCGGTACAAATGGTTTTCCAGACCGCGATAGCCGCCGGTCGGCGGCACCAGACAGGGGTTAGGCTCCGTCGTGACCGCCACCGTGGTGGTGGTCAACCGCGCCGCGGAGGGGTTATTGCCGACCGGCCAACCCGGGATGTCGGCCAGCGGGGTCTCGCAATTCACCTCCGGCGGAATGTTTCCCAGCAACCGCACTTGCCATGCCGTCTGCAGTCGGGTCGTGGAATCGACGTTAACGGCCGGTTCGATCAGTCCAGGCTCCAGCACATGCGTCACCTCGCGTCGCCAGACGTTCAGATAGACCAGCGACCGCACCTGCGGCGGAACGGGGAGCGGCCCGCCATAGGGCTGATTCTTCACCGGCAATGCGGCGGAACCATACTGTTCTTCGATCGTGGCATCGAAGGCGGGGGCCGTGCCGTGGTTTTCGGCAACGTATCCGTCGACGTACATCCGTCCCTGACCGACCGTAAGTTCCCCTCCGCTCAGCTCGATCTTGAAGCCGTCCGGCGTTTCGCTCGGCACGCCGCAGCGTCCCACGACGTCGATGGTCTCAGCCCGCCACCGGCGGTCCTGGAGGTCTACGTACTCGTTCCAGTCGGCATCGAGGTCAACCCGCCCCTGCTGCCGCAGTACGCCCTGGTAATGTTTCTCAGGGTTAAATCGTTTCCGGCTGTAATCGCCACTCATGTGCGCTCTCCTAATAAATTAAACGGTTCACTCACTGGTTCCGGCCACGGTTCCTCACGAGGCGTGAAACACTCCTGCCTCCAGGCCGAACCGCAGATACTCGTGCAATCGAATCTTGAGATTGTCCTCCCGCTGCGGCGCGAAGACATCGTGGAACACCCCCATCTCAGACTCGTCGTCGGCTCCGCGACGAATCTCTTCAGGGCAGTGATCGGCGAGCCGACCGTAGGGGGCTTGTCCGTAGCGCCGCGCGGCAAAGGCCGGCCGCACGCGGGCCTGTGTCGCCAGAGTGATCGCCAGTTTTTCAGGATCGGTGAGGCTGCCCTTCGGCTGATCGGCTTCCAGCAGCGCCAGCTCGACGGCCAGTTCCGGCTGGCAGCGGTAGCGACGCGGCACAATGGCATTCAGCGGCACGAACGAAAACCGGCAGCAGCCCTGCTGATTCTGATCGGACCACAGGGGATGGGACCAACTGTCGCCTGTGCCAAGGGCCGCGGCAAAAATCGTGTTCGAGGCCAGATCCAGGCGCTTTGTATGCACCTTGCCGATGACGGTCGAGTTGACGATCGTCATCGTCCCGCCGCCGGAGAGCCCATCCGGCGCTGAGAAGGCGACCCTCGTCGGGCCCGTGCCATCGACCAGTGTGTGGCTGATCGACAGGTCGGCGCCGTCCACACAAGCAATACCCCCGAGCAGCCCATGGTCGATCTCCACCTGCGTCCCAGGCTGTTCCACGACCAGCGAAGGCACGGCGGGCGACAGGGGCTCGCCGTCCCGCGCGACTGCCAGGCCAGGCACCAATGTGCAATGGCGCAGCCGTAGAATCCTCGTGCCGGGACCGCCGGCTGCGGCCACTCGGATCCGTCCGCCCGTAATCAGCAATCCGTTCAAGGTCAGTTCTGTGCCCGGTGCCAGCGTCACCGTCCAGTCGCCGCCAAGCACGAGGGTCGGGCGATGTTCGTTGGCCGCTCGCAGTTCCACCTTCGCCGTCGGCGGCAGTGTGAGGCTGAGTGTTTCCTCATACCGTCCGCTGTCGCCGATCTCGACGACCCCTCCGGCCTGGGCTGCCGTGAGCGCCGTTTGAAGGCTCTGCCCCTGCGTCACCGAGGCGAATCCGCCGCCGAGCGCGAAGGTCTTGCTGCGCTCATACTCTCCCCCTCCGGTCGGCATGCTAAACCCGTAGTGGCAGGTGACGCGCAGGTTGACCGGGGGCGTACCGGGAGGGACGGCAATTCGTCCAAGCACCGGATCGATGGTCACCTTGCTCACCGGCAGGTGCGCCCAGGTCGCTCCCTGGTCGGAGAGGTTACAGACCGTCACGTTGCCGATCGACGTGTCGAGATTGTCCGCCTCCACAAACAGACTCAGTTGTGGACCATAGTATCGGGCCGGCGACTGGTGCAGGACTCTCCGGCTGATCGGTTCCGGAACATTGATCGGCTCAGCCAGGTGCGAGATGTCGGCTTCCGACTCGGGCCTGGTGAGCAGCTGCGTATCGTTTCCCAAGGGACTGAAGAGATACCGCTCGTCGTCGACTCGACACGCGGGAGAACCGGTCAGGGAAAAGGCGTCCAACCGCCACAGAAAAAGGCCGATGTTGGGAATGTTGTACCGTCCCCGTTGCGTCTCAATACGCCGCACATCCACCGAGTGTGCCAGGCTGTTGAAGGCCGTATCGCGCCGCTCCAGCGCCTCCCAGTTCCGCAGGTCGGGCGTGGCTCGATTGGCCGGACGGATGTGGTTCATGTACTGGCTGGTCTCAAGCCAGTGGAAAAATTCTACGACCCGCGCATTCCACCCCGTCACGTCCCGTGCCAATTGTTCAAGCACCGTCGCCGTTCCCTTGCGACGCCGATAGGCAATCGTATTGGCAACCTCGGCGCGGGCGCTTCTCGTCCGGTCGGTCACTCCATGCAGGGTACGGTAGCCGATCAGGTCTCCGATATAGGGAGCCACCCAGTCGGCGCAGGTCTCGATAAACTGGTCATCATAGAGTTGATCGAGATTCTCGCGCAGCACCGCAATGTCTTCGGCCAGCACCTCGCACAATGCACGCAAGGGGCCACCCTGTTCGGTATCACGAATGCGATAGAGCGCCGGAAGGAGCTGATAGAGCTTGTCTGCTTCTGGATTCATGGCATCGCCTTCAGTTGAGTCAAAGACGCGGGATCGAGTAACAACAGTTCCGCCGCCGGCACGACCCCGTCCGCGCCCATGGCCGGGCTGTCGGCGATCAACCGAGCTTGAATCGCCGGCAGCGATTGGTCTGTGCGCGAGAACCGGTCCAGATCCACCGCAACTACACCGGGGACGGCCTGGATCGCGGCGATCACGTCGCTCAGCGCGACCGGCTGGCCGAAGCTCCTGGCCTCAAAGGCATACCGTTGCCGCAACGTCTCCGCCACCGCCGTCATGACGGTCTCCGTCACGTGGTCCAGATGCACCGTAACGATCCCCGCGAGTTCAAACCAGGCCTGCCGGTAACTCCTGACCGTGAAGGGCACATACGGATCGCCATAGGCGCGGAGCGCCTCCTTGAGTTTCGCCATCACGGAGCCGTCCTCATCCGGCACCTCCCCGTTCGGACCGGCCACAGTCAGGAAGATGCTGCGCTTGCGTCCGTCCCACACCCACACGGCCTGAGCCTTGGCGACGCCGGAAAAGGTTCTGGCGAAATCTTCGTAATCCTGCAGCGACACCGCGCGATCCAGTGCCAGGACGGTGAGTGGGGCATTCCTGCGCGCATCGTCCCTCGACTCCGGCTCCTCGGCCCCCTGCGCAGCCTCAGAATTGACCACGCCTTTCAATCCCAACGGCCGGCTCATCAGGAGATTCAGCTGACCGGCCCGCACCAGCCCGCCAAGGCCCGTGCCCTTCCGGTACTCCGCACGCACGTTGTTCTGGCCGGTAGGCAACCGCGCCCCCGTGATGCCGTCACCGAAGCGGATCGTCGTGCGCCCCCCGTCATCCTGCCTCGTGATATAGATCCGCTCGGTGGAGCCATGACCGTAGAAAAACGGCACCTCCTGCCACAGGACCTCGTTCACGTAGACCTTGAGCGTCGAGGCCGATCCACTCGGCGTTGTCGCCCCCACGTAGGTCACCGGCGGTTGCCGTAGCGTGAAGGCCTGATAGGGCACGGCCGCATCACCGCTGCCCAACGGTTCCTTTACGCTTTCGCCATGGGTGGCTGCGGCGACATTGGCGTTGATGCGCACCGTCGTCCGCTCGTACACGTTGGCCAACGACGTCGTGAGTTGAACGGTCGTGCGATCGCGATCCTGGATGATGCTGGTCCCGATCGCTTCGTCGATGAACACGATCTCGCTGACCGCGTCATCTTTTTCGGACGGAGCCACCAGCTCGATGGCCCCGGCGCTGATATTGACGTACCCGCTTTTTCCGTCTCGATCCATGACCTGGAGACGGAGCATCGATGGAGCGGAGTCACTCAGCACCGCGCCGAACTCCGGTGGAGCAAGGGCGCTGAAGATGGAACCGGCAATGGTCATGGGAGGCGCGAGCAGGGAAAGAATGTCTCCGACAGTGAGAAGGACAAACCCACCAGAGTCAAACATGAGGATGGGCGGCAGCTCGATATCTGGCACATCCGGCAGGTCCGGCGGACTTGGAACATCGCCGGGAAAATCGACAGGAAGGCGTCTTCGGTTTGACGTGCGAGGAACGGCGGTAACACGGATGCGCTGACGTGTTCCGCTTACTGCAAGCGGGCGACCCGGCATCAAGCCATCAACCAGTTGGTCGAAGGATAGTTCCTCGCCATAGACCGGATAGAATAAGGGTGTCTTGGTCAACGGGAGTGCTTCACTTTGAGCTGCAACGGTAATTTGTCGAAGTGCGGCAAGATCCGCCCCTTCCGTCACCCACACCTCTTTATCGAATGAGAGCTTGGTAACACTGCCTGCCATGCCGTACTTCGCCATCGACTGATGGGTCACACCAGTGACTTTCGCAAAGGTCCAGACACGGCTTCCCGGAACGAAGTTGTTCTCACGCTCGACGGCAGCCCAGCTATCGACCAAAATCCTGTCTTGACGGGAACTGAGTCCGAGAACTCCTTCGGTCTCACCATCAAGATCCCATTCGTCATAGGTGTACGCGTTATTCGCATACGTGGCTTGCAACGGCGCATTGTGTCCGAACGGCGACGCAATCGTCCGCATGACGTAGACGCCCGGCTGAGTCGCAGCGATACTTCCCGCACTGGTCGAAATGTCCGCCAACCAGACCCGGGTGCTCCGCAGGTCGATATCCGGCTCAATGTGCGTCACCCGCCGCAACGAAGCTTCGAACGCGAGGCCGTTGTCGGCCACGATGAGGAACGTATCGCCGACCGTTAAGGTCAATGAGGTTCCGTCGAGCCAAATCGACGTCATATTCCAGGCGAGGGCCTGCGTCTCCGTCAATTGCGCCCTGAGCGCATTCCATTCCGCTCGCGCGTCGATGGCCTCAACCGTCTCGAAGGTTTGCGGTTGTTCATCCGGCCCCGGAACACTTTGCACCTTGGTCCCGACCGCCAACGTGACCGGCCGGGCGGCCTGTTTCGGCAGACCGGGGTTCTCTTCCAGCGTAAAGGCCAGGTGGGTCGCAGCGGCCAAGCCGGGGCCAAGCTGATACCCTAGCAACCGAGATTGTTCCAGGATAGACAGCCGTTCCGTCGCGGTGCGGAGATAGGACTCGTTGGCAATTCGTTCCTGATAGAACGTCAGGATGTCGCCGGTGACCGCCCAGGCGTCCAACAGCGCCAAGGTGAAATCATCGTCGTCGCGTGTCCTCAATCCGCGCAGCACCGGCCAACGGCCGTCGCACAGTCTCGCTTGCAGGCTCCGCTTGAAGCTTTGATAGGCTCCGACTCGATAGGCGATCGCCGAGAGGCCCGGCCGGTTGAAGAGCAGGGCGGGAGTTTCGGCAGCGATGCCGGCGCAGCAACCGCATTCGTTCTCTGGCGATGGACTCATTTCCCGCCTCCCAGGCTGATCGTCAGGCGCCCGTGCTCCGCAAAATTCCGGTCGTTGTCCAGCCGCGCAATCTCCAGCCGCCCGATCTCCAATCGGCCGCTGTCGAGCGCCGCACTTTCCGGACGGCCCTGCCGCTGAAACGTGCGCACCTCCACCGACTCGACACCCGTCACCTGATGGGCCGCCGCATAGATGGCACTGAGGTAGACCGGCTGTCCGAACGTGAAGTTGTCCGGATGAAACAGGCCGCGACGGCCGTCGGGCAGATCGCGATTGCTGAACAGGTCGAGCAGTTCACGTTCGACGTCACTGCGGAAATGTTCGGCCGCCACACACACGTGGAGATCGATCTCCAGCGAAACGAACTGCGGGCCGTCGACCTCCAGATCGTGACCGGCCATGCGGTAACGCTCGACATGCCCACGGATCTCTTCCTCATACTCACCGGAGAGCGGGCCCCCGCCCCCACGATCGACGGTGACGAACACCGTGTGCCAACTGCCTGTCCAGCGAAAGGAGGCGGCGGCCCGCTGGACGTCGGCCCGGCGTTCCGTCACCTCGGCATAATCCGCCGGTGTCACGGCACGCTCCTGAACGCGGTAGGCCACCGGAGCGCGTTGCCTGACATCCTGCAGCGATTCAGGATCCTGTCCTCCCACGGCGGGCAACGGATTGCGGACCAGCATGATCTCCGGTACCGTCAACGCAATGTGCACCAGCGCATCCGCCCCGATGTTCCCGGCGCGTCCGTTCCCGATCCGATAACGCGCGGTAAAGACGGTGCCGGATTCTGGCCGCCGGCCATGCACGTCGTCGCCGAAACGAATCCTGCCGCTCCCGTCGTTCTCCACCTCCAGCACATACTCATCGGCCGCGGCGCCGCTGTTGAGCAGGTCGCGACGGGCCGTCCATGTCCTCGACTCGCTGCCCTTGGTGCCGGTCAGCGTGACGGCCGGCTGGACGTCACGCAGCGCCCACTGTAAGGCGGTACGCGCCGACATGACATGGTCATAGGCAGGCCCCGCATGGGTCAGCGGCGCCTTGCTGAGGCGAGGCCTAAATCGCGGCAGCACCCTCGATGAGGTCAGCGGTGCGCAACGATCTCCGTCTTTCGGTCTCGGCATGGACAGGAAAGAGTCCGGCACCTGGCCCAGCGACTCGCCCTTCCGCGTCACCCCATGGTCCGCCAGGACCAGGTTGCCGCGCGCTACGCTGACGGCATCGCGATACCCCTGCTCTGTGGCGGCAGAGAGGCAGAAGGGAAAGGGCAACGCGTCTTCTTCATGCCACGAGATGTCCGTGATGAACTGGCCGGTGACCGGATCGGTCAACGGTGTCCCGCCGGCCTTCGTGGCAACCACACGATCCAGCCTAATGACATGTCGCCGCGTCGGATCCGCATCGGATGGCGAGCCACTTTCCGGACCGATCACCTCTTCGAACAGCAGAATCGTCCCCGGTGTGAGGTTCGGATGGTGTCCGACGAGCGTGGCCGAGCGCACGCCACTGGGCAAACAGCACCGCTGATTGCTCCAGGTGTAGAACCGTAATTCGTTGTGTCCGGCATAGAGAGACTGGAGAGATTCCATCGCTTCGAAGATGATCTGGGCACGCTCGTAGACGCGCGGATCGTCGGCAATGGCGGTGGGCTGCCCCGGGATGCGCGTCGTGAACTTCGTACCGGCCGGAACCGCCGGATCGGCGGGATCGGCTCGTAGCACGTCGGCGGATACCTCCAGCTGGATCCAGGTCCTGGCGTTGCACCCCTCGCTCATGAAGTAGTCCATAAGACGGGCATGGCGCCGGACCGAGATCCGCCGTCGCGCCGTCCCCAGGTAGGCCTCCGTCGCCACGGCATCCTGCTGATAACTCAATTGGTCGGCGGTATAGGCCAAGGCCTCGACCAACATCACGCCCAGATCGGCAGCGTTGCGTTCCTTCCATTGCGGCATGATGGCCGCCATCCGGTCGAGCATGACGCGGCGGAAACTCGCATAGTCTTTGGCCAGATAATCGATCACCGGGGCCGGGCCCGTCTCCTCCGGGCACCGATGCTGCGGCGCGCAATCGAATGGGCTCGAGCATTCCACCTTGAACGAAAACTCGATGGCTGCCAGCTGCGGATCGAAACCGGGAGGGACACTGTCATCAAGCGCGCTTGTCACCAGACGGAGCGTATACAGCGAAAAATCGCCCGCTTGCTCCACTTCGACGGTCAACACCTCCACCGACGTTCCGGTTCCGACGCTGACCCCGAGCACACGAATGGGCGTGATGCGCTCGCCGCCGTCGATCCGAATGTTGACCGCCTTCGGGGCGGGCGTGGCCAAAGGTTTCACGAAGTGGACCTCGAGTTTCCGTTGGCGCTCGGCTTCCGTGGGCGCGGCGCGATCGATCACTTCGAGGAAATCGATCCCGTTCAGCGTCGGATGGTCTCGAACGGCCTGACGCCGCAGTTCGTCGCAGCAGGAATAGGTCACACTCCGCCTCCTTGCGTAAAGCTCCCGGTGACGCGGTCGCCGGTCTGCCGGATGACATATTGCACGGTCACCCGAAGGGTTGAGTCCACCGCTTCAACCCGGACGGCCTCCACCAGGATCCATTCGCCCAGCCACCGTTGCAGCGCGCTCTGCACGAGCACCTGCGTCGTAGCCGCCAACACCTCGCTATTGGGTGCGAACACCACCTGTAAGAGGCCGCTCCCGAAGTCCGGCCGCATCACGCGTTCGCCGGGACTCGTGAAGAGCACCTGCTCGATCAGGTCGCGAATATGGTCGGCCTCATCCGTCCCGGAGGTTCGGCCGCGCGCATCAAACCGATAGGGAAAATCGACGTGCATCATCGTCAGACTCCCGTAACCCTGGTTTGCGTGACGGTCGCAATCAACGGCGTCCCTGAAGGCGTGCAGATCGCTTGACTATCGATCAGCAGCAGCGGCACACCGTTGCTGGTGATCCTGGTAGCCCCTGTGGTGTATTGCGCCGTGACGCAGGGGCCGTTTGCCGCGGTAGGCGGCGGCAAGGTGCAGCCGGCGACGGCATAGAGACTGGTCATCGCTACGGTCGGTTGCCCGCTCACGAGCACGCGCGGATTCGGCGCCACCGGCGTCGCCTGCCCGGCGTGACTGCACAGGACCGTCGCCCCGAGATGTAGTAAGAATCCTGGCATTGGCTCACCCTCCCTGAATGGTTCGCAGGCCGCACGAAACTATGCACTCACACAGGCCACGATGATTCGCTTCCGGCCGGAAGCTGGACATCCTTCCGCATGATGCTCAAAACGGCTGTCCAGCAAGGCCGCAGTCAGTGAAGGCCCGCTTGCGGTACGTTGAGGGCCCGAACGCAACGAGAACGCCGCTGGCAGGCGTTTTCAGCATCATGCTAGACGATGGTGAGCGCGCCATTGTTGATCGTCACCGCCGGCCCCACCAGGGTGACCATGGCGCCTTTACCGTTCTGGATATAAATGCCGGTGTCGTTGACGATCAGCGTGGCGCCGGTCGCGCTCTTGAGCATAATGCCGCCGGTCGGACCCGGCACGTCGCTGATCACGATGGCATTTTGAGCCGCCGTCTGAATCACCATGTTGGGGCTGACCGGAATGCCCGCCAACCCCAGAGCCGGAACCTCGGCCACGCTGCCGTACCAGCAGCCGCTCCAGATCGGATAGTCCGGATTCCCCTGCTCGAACTCCACCCAGACCCCCGCGCCGATCTGCGGCAGCATGTAGACTCCCATCTGTTTGCCGCTGGCGGGAAAGCAGGGCATGGCCCACGACGTCGGAATCAATCCCGCCACATCCGGCACCTGAACTTGTAGCCGCCCCATCTGCATGGGATCGATATTGTTCAGAACCGTGCCGCGATACTTGCCGTAGTATTGTTGTGCGTCATTCATACCGGCACCATGGGCGTGATGGAGACGAGCCCGTTGCGCGTGAGGCGAAAGTTCTGCTTGCAGGATCCGCGTTTGATGGTCGTGGTCACGTTGTCCACATAGTACAGACCGTCAAAGGCCAGGCCTGCGCCGCGTACCCCCACCAGGCCGCGCGCCTTCAGGAGCCGGCCGTACCGACCCACATCGAGCGACCCGCTGCCGGTCACCGCCTCCATCGACTCACTCGCCGCGGTCAGCCCCTCACTGAGTGCTTCGGGCGGGGAGAGTTTCCCTGTCGCCTTGAGCATCGTCAGTTTGGTCACCGGCGGTCCGACCAGACCCAGCGGCGGTTGCAAGGGGTTGATGTCGGGAATCGGGATGGGTATGGGCATCTTCGTCAGCGCGTTGTGAATCATCACGATCGGCAGATCCTTTTTGCTCGAGTTAAATTGGAAGTTGAGCGACTCCACGTTGCGATCGAAGTCCATATCGACATTCAGCGCCGGCTGCGGAATTCCCACCTTGATCTGTGGGCCCCAATAGGCAGTATTGGTGCCCGGCGCCGGTCCCGGCTCAACATAAAAGACATACCCGGATTTCCTGGCCAGCTCGAGGATGTAGTTGAGGTCGGTGCCTTGCTGAGAGGGAATCCGCATCGTCGGAATCGGCACATCGAAGGCGATGGGCGGGATCACGAGCGGAATCATACCGAAGACCGCATACTTTGCCAGGATCGTCATCACGCGCACATTGTCGGGCATGGCCGGATAAGGCAGACCGTCGAATGCCTGCAGATCCATGACCTTGGTCAGGTCCTCGCCGGTGATCGTGAGCGTCGACTCGCCCGGCTGTTCGCCGGAGCTGATTTCCTGGGTGGTGATCACCCCGTCCATCAGCACGTGGGGAATGAGGTTGATCGTCGCCACCAGGATCACGCGCATAAGCGGCATTTGAGTCGCCGCGACCAGGAAGGCCTGCTGCAACGGCGACTTATTCTGGATCGTGAACCGCAGTTGGAACCCTCCGGCGGTTCCGGTGGCGCTCGTCACTTCGACCTCGGTCAACGCCTCCAGGACCGGCTGAGGCACCGGAAAAGGCACCACCGGCCCGGCGAGCAATGTCAGGTGAATGCCTTTAAGCACCGGGCACTCCTGTCGTTCCTTCCGGCAGTGCAATGTCGATGGCGCGGTTCAAGGTCTCCGTGAGTTCGTCGGGCCGCACCGCGTCGTTCGCGTCGCACAACCGCCAATACTGCTCCGGATCGCCCACATAGGTCGCCGCCAAATGGTCCAGCCGCTCCCCTGCCGACACCCGATGTTGCTGCACCACGGTGAATCGCTCGCTCCCCGGAACGAAGCGTCGCCGCAAGTACACCAACATGGTGCCGTCGGCGGTGAGCAGCGAGGCGGTCTTCACGTTGTAATAGCGGCTGGTGGGCGGAAAGGAATTGGCCTTCAGTGCGCTGTCGAGTAAGGCCTGTAACGGATCGCTCATCTCTGCTCCCTCCTCTCGTCCTGGCCCGCTCTCAAGAAATGCCCGTGAGACCGAGGGCCCCCAGGTGACCGCCCTGGGCCTTCGCGCGCAGGCCTTCCTTCTGCTGGAGATAACTCATGAACAAACTGCCCGCCTTGTGCGTAAAACCCACGTCGTCGATGGACAGCACCCTCATGCCGAGGCTGACCTTCGCTCGAATCGGATTCAAATTGGGGTCGAACGCCTCTTCGGTCACGCTGAACTCGGTGACCCGAACCGGAATGACGCGGTTCTGTCCAAACACGAACAGCGGCAACGCCGTTTCCATCGGAAGAATTTCCAGGGTGCCGAAACTGGACAGGGTGTGGTTCGTCGTCAATTGTCCCGAACTCGGATAAAGCAAGGTCTCCAATGCGGCCAATTGGGGGGCAATCCCCGCCTCACCGACGACCGCCCCCCCCTGTTCCATCTCGTCCGTCGCATCGATTTCCGCCTCGAGCTTGATCGTCTCCACCGCCGGCCCTTTCAGTCGCAACGCCTCCGAACGGTCCCCTCCCTCGCCGGCACCCTGCACTTGCAGCGTGCGGCTCAGGGACTCCGGGTTGTATTGCAACGCGATGATCCGCAGCACCTGCGCCGTGGCAGGATCGATCAGGACAATGCCGCCCTTCAGCAATTTGGGAGAACCGGGAAAGCTGCTCATCATCAACCGGCCTTTCGTCTCATCGTCGTCCCCGCCATCTGTGCGATTCCACGGTCCGTTCCAACGGCGTTCACGGTCTGACCATCCCGCTGCCCGTGGCCACCGCGCGGATCACGGCCTGCGACACCTGGAACATGACTCCCTTCCCTTCGAGATCCTTCGGACAGGCGGTGCCGACGCAAAAAGGTACCGTTCCCTTCACTCCCGTGAGTTTGCGGATCTCGGAAAAGACGCCGTTGTCGAGTGTCTTGACGCACCCGCTGCTGACGGCGTCGCGCGGATTGCCGCCGTGCAGGTAGAACCCGTCCCGCCGTTTTCGCACCCCCTCCGGCGTGGTAACGGTCTTCGACCCCTGGATCTTGATCCTCATCGGCCCCCAGCAATCCTGAGGCGTATAACACTGCTGCGCCGGGTTGTCGGCCGTGGCACAGGGCACGTTGCAGTAGTGCGCACCGTCGCAGGGACTCTTGTCGGTGCTGGTGATCTCCTGGTAGCCGCTGGCAATTGCATTCGCCCCGCACACGCCGCTTTGAAGGTTGGAGACGGCGGCCCTGGTAACCTGCGGTTGAATGGCATAGGTGCCGGTCGGAATGGGCCCGACACTGGGCTCATTCTCGCCATGGCCTGGATGACCCGACACCGCCGGTGCGACATAGCTGGGAGTTCCGGCATTCAACACGATGACACGGCCGCTCTGCCCACCTGTGTAGCCGACCAGATCATCCTTGTGCCGTTGGATGGTGGACGCAGGCCGGCCGCCTTGCTGAATCACATGAGTCAGTTCATGGGCGAGGAGCCGCCGCCCTGCGGTCGTATCCGGTGCATACTGCCCGGCCCCGAACACCACATCCCGTCCCACGGTATAGGCCAGGGCATGGACCGAACGTGCCGACTCAGCGGCCTTGGCATCGGCATGTACCCTGACCTGCCCGAAGTCGTACCCGAACCGGGACTCAAAAAAACTCCTTGTCGGTCGATCCAGCTGCCGCCCGGGAGCCCCCAACACGTCCTGCACCGATGGCGGCGCACCGACCGGACCGGACGGGCCGGAGGCCACTCGGCGCTGCACCGTCGCCGAAGGCGCGCCCGGCGGATGCGGCGCCGACGACTTGGCGCTTTTGCATTCTCGTTTGGTGAGGACGAGAAACCCGTCCGGACAGTGGTAATCGTAAAAACACAGGGGTGTCGCGGCCGGCGGGGTTTCTGTGGAGATTTGTCCTGGTCCCATGCCGACCACGATATCGGTTGCGCGGACGATGACCCTGACCACCAGCCCGTCGCTGAAATGCACGAAACATCCATAGTTGCCGTTGGCGACCGGCGGCTCGCAGGTGATTTTCTCCACCCTCGCCTGTGAAGTCGGCGTGATATCGTGCTGCACATAGGTTTCCGCCGCCCGTTTGCTGATGCTCTCCGGATCACGACGCCAGCTCGGGCAACGGCTGCCGCCCTCGTCGGGCGCACCATCTTTCGGCGCCGCTCCGTCAGCTCCTGGCGGCTCCCCGACCGGTGCCGGTTCTTCGCCGGCGGCACGACTCAACAACCCACCTTCTCCGGAGAGGCGCCGTTGAACAAGTCGCTCCGAAGTCCCTTGGCTGGAAGCGGCCTCATCGATGGGCGTTCGCATCACCTGGTCCGCCACCTGGTCGGCCTCCTGCTCGTACTCATCGCCTGGCTCATTGATGCGTAACTTCGCCTGCACCGACACGCCGGTCAATTTTTTCTTCTCACATTCCTCGCAGGTGCCCGACAACCCACCCGACCCGCCGCAGGCGCAGGCCCGCTGCAAAAAGCCTGGATGGCCTCCTCCCTCGACTTCCCCACCGATGCTCGGGTGAACGATCTGTGCCCTCATGTTCCCTACGGTATGTCCTTGATTCGGCAGAACTTGCGTTTATGGATGATTCCGTTGACGAGCTCGTATTCAGTGTTGTTCGGCATAGACGTCAGATTCGTGGGAGATAACAAGATCACCTCATCCCCTACCCTGTACCTTCCTCCCAATGTAACGCCGTGTTTGCGCAGCCAGTCGTTCAACAGCTTCACGTCCGTCGTATCCGGCCCCGCCTTCGGCAAGGGCTGACTCTTCAACCAGGCAGACAGGCTGCTGTTGGCCTGTTCCGCAGGACTCCCCGGTGCGCCCAACCGTCCGCCGGAGGGCTTGATCATCCACTCACCGGTGGCTCTGCCTGGAATGGGTCGCTTGTTGTAGTGATTGAGTTCCTCCAACACAGCAATCCCCTCGAAACGCGACGGATCGCCCTTGCCCGGCCCCCCCGGCCCCGCCGTTCCGCCCTTGCCGGTTCTGATGTACCAGGCCTGTGGTCCGCCTTCCAATGTATCCACAATGCCGAGCTGTCTTCCGCTATAGGAATATGTGCCCCACTCTTTCGCGGCAAAGAGGGGAATTTTTTGAGTCGTGATCTGATCTTGAAGATCCCGGTCGGTCACCTCGATCTCGGTCGTATAGTCATCGTCAACCGTGTGGCTACTGGCATGCATGACGATTTCGTAATGACCGGACTGCGCCTTTCGCTTGGCGCTGAATTGTTTGATCCAGCGATACTTTTTCTTGAGCGGCACCAGCGACGCGAGGAGGGTCGGAACAGCGCTGTCCCTCGCATCGTGCGCTTCGGCGATGGCTCGCGCCGCGCCCAGCGCGAACGGCAATTGAGCGGACTTTTCCCGCCCGTCTGCCCCATCAGGCTTGTCGAGCTTCCGCTCGGGCGTCTTGCGATCGGGCACGAGTTTTTCCAGTTTGACAAGCAGGCCTTCGATGATCTTGGCTAGTTTGCCCCCGACCTTGCCCAGTTTGCCCACCCACTTGACCACGTTGGCGATCGCGGCGGTAAAGACGGCCATCGCGACTTCAGCCAGGATGTACCCGATGACCGCCCCTCGAAAATGCCATTTGCGGTAGGGATCGGGATCCTTCATCCAGCGATACAGAAAATCCTCGACGGATTTCGACAGGAGGCCGCCGATTGCCGTCAACAACTCCCCGGCCAACTGTTTGACATCGTCCGCTGACATCTCCTTGATCAGGGCGATCAGGTCGGAGGCGGCCTTGAGCATCTCGCCGTTCACCAGGCTCAGCATGCCGTTGAAGGTACCGGACACAATATCGTAGACCCCGATGAACACGTCGAGGACCGACTGCACGAAGCCTTCCACCACGCCCACCGAAAAGCCGGCGATCCCTTTCCCCGTTTCAACCGCGCTGTTCATCCAATCGGGACGGGACGGCAGGATGTCTGCCTGTTTCAACTGTTCCACATAGCTGATGCCCGGCAGCCAGATCCGTTCTCCCGCAACCAACTCGATCGAATCGAAGAGGTCTTGTGTCCCTGCTCGATAGGGATCGATCCGTTCGATCAGGTCGACGCCTTCCTGTGCCTTCTTGAATTTCTGTTCGTTGATCCGGACGCCCTTTGTGGTCTCCGGGTTGCCCTGGCTCGCGAGGTACACCGCCATGGCCAGCGACCGGGCATCATCCCCCACCTTGATGGGATAAGCCTTGTATTGGCAGTGGTTCTGCACCACCTTGCTTAACGGGTCTTTCCCTTGAACCGAGTAGAGGACCGCCTCGGTGTCGGGAAGCGGCGTCTTCCACCACACGTAGTCATCGGAGACGTATCCGAACGTGCCGACATGACCGGCCCGCCCGCAGCTCTTGTCGAACGCATCGCCGACCACGCTCACTGCTAACCAATGACTGTGGGGGTTGCGGCTGAGGACGTGAACTTTGGTATTCTGCGGCAGTCTGGCGAGGGGCGATCCCGCAGTGCCTGCCTCGTCACGAAGATTCACCCCGCTTTCCTGGTAGACGATGCCCAGCCTGTTCACGGCCGCCCAGCCCGCTCGGGTGAACTCCGGGCCTTCGGCCTCGGTCGGCTTTCTCGCAACCGGCGCGGCTGCGGAAACTGCCCCCGCCGCTTGCCTCGTGGAATGCTGCTGCACAACATGCGTGAGTTCATGAGCCATCAACTGGCGACCCGCTTGCGTCCCGGGAGCGAATCGCCCGGCACCGAAGACGATGTTGTGCCCGGCCGTGTACGCTTGGGCATCGATCGCTCGCGCCGATACGCCGGCCTTGTCGTCCGCATGGACCCGGACATGACTGAAGTCATGTCCGAAACGAGGCTCAAAAAAGGCGCGCGTCGCGAGGTCGAGCGGTTGACCCGGCGCCCCCAGCACTTCCTGCACGACGGGAGGGGCCGTCAAGGTCGCCGAGCCGCCTGAACCGACTACTCGCGGCTGTGCAACCGGCACGGTGGATCTCACCGGTCGGTGCATCACGTGATCGGCCACCCGATCGGCCTCCCGCTCGTATTCGTCACCCGGCTGGCTGACCACCGGCTTGAGCTGCATGGACTGACCAAGGGATGACTTCATCCGGCATTCCTCGCAGTTCCCGGCTAGAACGGCCGACCCGCCGCAGGCACATTGGCGCTGCACCATGGGCGAGAGGGAAACCGCTGAGTGCCGTCGCATCATCGGGCTCGGCATGACCGGGAGACTGCGCGTGGTCATGGGTTCACCTGGGCCTGCCGTTCACGTACTACGACATGGCTCATGGGGCCTGTTGTCCGTGCATACAGTCGGAAGACCTCACCAGTTTGCCCGCCGGTCATCTGGGCGGCCGTTTCATGCAGGACGGGAGATTTCGAGGGACTCGGCTTGGACGCCCATAACTCGCCACCCGCAGTGCGGAATGCAATATGAGAGGGCCCGTCCATGGGGCCGCTGAATCCTCGGCCGTAGAGTGCCAGGTTCGCTTCCCCCTCACTCTCAGTCGGCACCGCTTGAAACTGCGTGGCCATGTAGTAATCCCAAAGGGCTCCCGCCTCGGATTGCCCTTTCTTCACCTGCTGCATGTAGCTCTCCAATGGAGACCGGCGCTCTCGCACCGATCGGCCTATCGAGTCGAGATATTGCCGTGCGAGCCCCCATACCTGGTCCGGTGGATCTATGAGGCCGTAGTTGCCGAGCGCCCAACCCAGGCAATTCCCACCGATGTCGCACAGCACCCCGTCCCGCTGTCTGACGATGAGCGCCCACACACCGTTTCCTAGATTGGGATAGGCACCGAGGTAGTCCTGCGCACTGTCGCGGTATCGCCATGCCGGGCTCTCGGGAGTCACGGCGGCAGGGATCGACACGAGGTTGAAGGGTTCTCCGCTGATGACGATCTCATGACTGGCATCGAATCCCCCGGAAAGGGAACGGTGCGTTTGTTCATCTGCGTTCCCCGACTGAGAGGGTCCACTCCGTTGCAGCATCTCCCGGGGGCCGCTCGAACCTTGCTGCACGACATGGGTCAACTCGTGAGCCAGGAGCCTCCGGCCTTCCCCGGTCGACTGGTGGTAGCGTCCGGAAGCGAAGACGATATCGCGGCCCACCGTATAGGCGGAGGCATGCACGACACGGGCCGATTCCGCGGCACGCTCGTCGGCATGGACCCGCACATTCCCAAAATCGTGACCAAACCGCGGTTCGAAGAAGGCGCGCGTGGCCCCGTCCAGTGGTTGTCCGGGTGAGGCCAGCACCTCCTGCAGGATCGGTTGCGCAGCGCCCCCTTTTGCCCCTTCCGATCCACTCAGATGGCGTTGAATCACGGGTGGAGTCGACGATTGTGCTGTGACCTGACCGCGGACTCCCGGTAGTGACATCACCTCCCGGGCGACCCGATCGGCCTCCTGCTCACACACGTCGCCGATGCTGCCGTGGCGCAGGAGACGGCCACCCGTGAGACCGGTTTGCCCCCGGAGAACTCGATTCGGTTCACCTGTGAAGGTTCGAGTTATCATCGCGTTGCGCCTGACGCTCCCGAATCCGGCCACTGCAAAATCGGCATGCGGGACTGGATGAAGTCCAAAAAGATTCCGCGGGTGGTGTCGGACCAACCGGTGCTGGTGAACTCGAACGTGTCGCGCACAAAGGCATCCGCATCCGCACAATCGCAGTGGCATCGCAACGTCGTGAGGATACCGGTGATGCTCTCGTATTGACTGAACAGGGCGTCGTGGTAGGCGGATTGCAAGTTGTCGAGTAAGGCTCCGTAGTCGCCTGCAGGGCTACGTCGGCGAACCGAAGCAAAAGTCGGTTCGAACTCGGCCAGAATGGCGCTCAGTTCGCTCAAGTAAAAGTCGAGGGGGTATTCGGTTCCGTTGGCGGCCCGATACAGCGGGGTCGAGCGTGTACAGGATCCGCCCAAGTCCGGATGAGCGGTGGTGTCGTACCGGATATGCTGGGCCTCGTGGACGAGCATTTCCCGTACCCATTGAAGCCAGGCCGCGCGTGGATACCCTCCGACCAGGCGCGGCGGGGGAGAAGCCGCTGCCTCCCCGGTCAGCCGCTCCATGTCCTCAGGTACGAACATACAGTAGGCATCACGAGGGCCGGCGAAAGGCGGTACGGCTCCAGCGAGGCTCGCGCAGGGCCCTGCGGCTGCCCCGGTAGACGCACCCATGTCGCGATCGATGAGGACGCCGTAGAAGGCAGAGAGATCGATACCCTCAGCGGCGGCGAAGGCCTCGACATGCATGGCACGGCTCCCATGTCCGGAAGCTACGACCGCCCCTGGATCTCGCCTGGCTTCCTCTGCGCGCGCGGTGCGGTCGGACTCTTCCGCCGCGTATTCCGAGGCATTGAACCGCCCGGGGTCACCGGAGATCGGCTGGGTACAGGCCCTCCCTGTGACGCATTGACGGTGAATCGTCGAGGCCGCCTGGGTCCCGCCTTGCTGGATCACATGCGCGAGTTCATGGGCCAGGAGTTGCCGCCCGCCGTTTCCGTGGGGCGCGTACTGCCCCCGCGCGAATACGATATGGCGGCCGCTCGTGTAGGCCAGGGCCGTCACCGCATCCGCAGACCGTGCCGCCTCGTCGTCGTGATGCACCCGGACCTGCCCGAAGTCATGTCCGAACCGTGGTTCGAAGAATGCCCTGGTGGCTCCATCCAGCGGACGACCCGGCAACGCGAGCACCTCCTGCACGATCGGGGGGGCCGGTCCCGCGCCTGTTCCATCAAAACCGTCCACCCGGCGTCGCACGATCGGCGCCGGCTCACGCTGTTCCGCCTCTGTCGTCGCGTGAGGGTGCGGCATGCGCATCACCTGGGCTGCCACGTGGTCGGCTTCCTGTTCGAACTCATCCTCAGCGTTGCCGATCACAAGCTTCTTCTGTAGCGGCCTCCCCAACAATTTTCGACTCCTGCATTCCTCGCACTCACCGCTCAATCCTGCCGATCCGCCGCACGCGCATTGTCGCTGGATGAGCGAGCCGGACGGCGCGCTACCCGGAGCCTTGGCGGCGGATTGAACGGTGGCCGTTGCACTCATCGCTCCATGACCTTTCCAATCCCGTCGGCCGCATCACTACCCACCTGTCGTGGAGTCGCCTCGCCCGTGGTGGAGATCGAATCGACCCGCAGGCGCGGAACATCGCCCAGGCTCACAAGCCGCTCCGCCATGCCTGGTTCCGCGAACAGCGCCGTCAGCTGTTCCTGCAACCCCTGGGCGACGGCATGGCGGTCTTCATGGCGCACGCCCTTCAACGTCAGGCGATCGATCGTCACGATCACGCGTCTCATACCCACCCCCGGGTCTCTGCATCCGACAGGGGCCGGTCCCGCTTTGCCGCCTCGCTCTGTGCCGCCTGCAGGAGATGTCCCATGCGCAGCGGCTGCCTGGCCTGCGCCGCGAGGAAGGCGGCGTTGAGGGCGATGTTCCTGATGTTCCCGCCGGCCATGTGCAGCCGCGCCAGCTTGGTGTAATCGAGCCCTTCGACCGGTGCCGATGCTGGAAACATGGTGCGCCAAATGGATTCCCGCTGCGCGGCATCCGGAAAGGGAAAGTGGACCACAAAGCGCAACCGCCGGTGAAAGGCCTGGTCGAGCGACGCCTTCATATTTGTGGTCAGGATCGCCAACCCCCGATAGGCCTCCATGCGCTGGAGCAAATAACTCACTTCAATGTTAGCGTAGCGATCGTGGCTGTCCTTCACCTCGCTCCGTTTGCCGAACAGCGCGTCGGCTTCGTCGAACAGGAGAATGGCTCCGCTTTCATCCGCCGCATCAAACAGGCGCCGCAGATTTCGTTCCGTCTCGCCGATGTACTTGCTGACGACGGCCGAGAGGTCGATGCGGTAGAGATCGAGATTCAGCTCGTTGGCCAACACTTCGGCCGCCATGGTCTTTCCGGTTCCGCTCTCGCCGGCGAAGAGGGCCGTAATGCCGAGCCCCCTCGTACCGTGACTGCCGAACCCCCAGTCCTGATACACGGTCAACCGATGCCGTACCTGGGCCGCCATTGCCCGCAGAGTCGTCTGTTGCGGCACCGACACGATCAGCGCCTCCCAATCGGCGACCGGCTCGATCCGTTGCGCGAGGTCATCGAGTTTGGACCGGCCTGCCGTCCGGCAGGCACGCCAGAGCAGTCCCTCCGGTCGCTCGTCCCCTGCCAGTCGTTTGCGTACCTGCGCGCCCGTGGTCGCGATCGTGCCGGCACTCAGGCGAAACTGCCAGGAGACTCCGTCGAGCGAGCCATTGACCAGCGCGGCATCCTGACCAAGCGCCTGCTCCCACAGGGCCCGCTGCTCCACCGCCTGAGGCCGGTTCACGACCTGTGGAACTGCCGGCCGCGCGAGCGAGGGCAACTCCTGGCCGATCACGAACACCAGACCGCCGAGTTGGTCGACGAAGCTACCCGCCTGTTTCGGCACCTCATGCTCCGCGCACTCCACCAGCAACGCCGCATGAAGCAGAAACGATTCTCGCTGCCATAACACCGCCAGCGCCTCGATCTCCGAGGCGCTGGCCGGCACGAGCGCCGCAGGAAGCACATACAGCTGCAGGCCGAGTTCCGATGCCACGGAGGCCGCCACATCTCCCTGGCCTTGCAGATCGTCGCCCGTCAGGAGAACGAGGCCCGACGAGGATCGGCCGGCTTCGACCGCGGAGAGAATTGTCGCGGCGGTCTGTCGATGGGCGACGGCCAGCAATTCACCCGGTTGTCTGATACGCAGGAGAGGGCGCAACCGTGGATCGAGATAATTCACGCCTGCCAGATAGTGCAACACGCGCTCGTCGATACGGAGGCGCGCATTCGCCACGCCCGGACTCTCATCCAGTTCCACGAGCCTCCAGCGGCGCAACGGCCCGACCGGGGTCAACGCGCTCCAATGCGGCGCCTCGAGGGCAGCCAGGGCCAAGCCGAAGGTGACGGACGGCCGATGGCCGGACGCCAGCGCCTCGCCGCAGACACGCGCCAACTCCGAATTCATTTCGACACCTGCGCAGAGCAACAGCACATCGCGTTCGAAGCGGCTGAGGCCGAACAGCGTAGTGAGGACATCAATGGCGGCAGGGGCCGGTCCATCCGCATCGATCTCGTCGTTAGTGTGGCCGGCGGTCTTCGCAGACTGCCCACCGGCGAGCCTGGCTTTCAGACGGTCGAACTCAGCCACCAAACATCGTTGGTTGGCATGAACCCAAGTGTCATACGCCACGCGGTCGCTCATGTGATCGTCACCCGATAGTTGAAGAACACCGGCGGTTCGGCCGCACGATCGATCAACGGACTGTCGATCCCGTCCACGCGCAACCGCGCCAAATGATCACCGACCGGCGCCTGTTCGAGGATGAACGTAAAGGAGTTCGCCGGACTGGACCACGGTTCAGCCAGGACCTCCCGGCTGCCGAGCAAGAGCGAGACCGATTGTCCGGCTCGAACGTCCGGCGCACAGCCCAGCGTGATGGTCGCCCTGCCGCCTCCATCTCTGGGCACCGTCAGGGGAAGCGCAGCCGTGATGAGAGGACCGACGATCAGCCCCAGCTGGTTGCTGATTCGTGCCTCGGTCTCCGTCGGACGAACGAGTCGCACCGACACCTGGTAGAAACCGACGGCCAACGAGGGCGGCACGATCACTTGCAGTTGCGAGGCCGAGTCGCCGGCCAAGGCCGCCACTTCGAGAACGAGGTCGAATCGAGCATTCGAAAACACCACGGTTCGATTGGTGCCATTCAGGTGATGTCCGGTCAGTTCGACGGTCGCCCCCACCGCGACGGCCGGTTGCCCATCGATCGCCTGCACCGTCTGGATGGTCGGAAACGGCGGCAGGAGATCGGCCTGGACCACCACGCCTCGCTCCCGTTTCGTCACCGGATCGACGGGCCCGCGGGTGAGCACCGGCAATGTCGGCTTCGTCGGCTTCGAGGACTCGATCAACACTACAGTCGCCACATAGGCCGCGGTGGGCCGGTAATGGGATTGCACGGCGGTCCAGAGTTTGGACATCTCTTCGGTGCTGAGGGGATCCGGCACCAGCTTGATCTGTTCCACTTGATCCGCCAGGCCACATTCGGCCAGGGCCCGCAAGGCCGGCGGCAACGTCGTCTCTACCGGCGGAGAAGGATTCAGCGCGGTCGTGATGGCCTTCCGATCCAATACCGGAGTCTCATGCAGCAGTTGCATCGCGTACCCGAGCAGGATTTCACTCCCCAATTCCTCGGCGCTGTAGGCGCTGACGAGGTAGTGAAGATCCAGGGCCAGCGGCGGATTGCTGAGCCGGTGGGCTCCTGATCCATCGCGGGACGGTAACGCATGATTCCGCCAGCCCGTATTGAACGTGACTTGATGGAGGAAGAGATTCAGCTGGGTGCTTTCAGCGCCATTGGCGGGAACCACCCGATCCGGCGGGACGGCGCTCACCGTCACGGTACTCCCGAGCAGGCCGCTGACGTTGTGGTTGATCAAGCCGTCGTTGAGGAGGTCTCGAAGCACGGCTGTGACTCCGGCAATGGCCAACGCGCTGCTCACGCGCCCCTCCCCTGGCGGCGAGCCAAATAGTCCGCCAACGACATCGATGGAGGACGTGCGGAAGATTTCCGCCCGGGTGGCGAGGACGGGGGCAGGGCGGTGACCTCGATCCGTCCGATCGTCACATGAACGGGAGGTTCTGGAGACGTTGCCCCTGCAGCGTCACCGCGTTGCCCCTGCTGTCCCGTGGATAGCAACGAAGGCAGAGTGACGCGTGCCGCCATCGGCGTCGCCTGTTGCGCCTCGATCAACCGTGGCGGAGGTACGACCGCTCTCTCTAGCCAAGCCGGCGCCTCACTGAGCCGTTCCTCCGGCCTTGCATTGTTGCTGGGGAACAACCGCGCTGCATACCGGTTCGATTCCAGGATCTGATTGCGCAGGGATACCGTCGTCCCTTCCCCCGGGGCGGTACGTGGAACAGCCGTCGCCTTGACGCGGGGCGATTCGTGCGACGACTCCGCCGCGCGCGCGCCTGTTTCCGGCAGAGCGACAGACGGCCCCTCGACAGGGGCTTCGATGCGTCGTTGCACATGGAAAGCGGTCGGCACCGGATGCATCGAAGCAATCGAATGGCGCGGCGCTTCGGCCGGTTGGCGCGGCGCATCAGACGAGGCCACTCGGTCGATCACCGGAAGATCAGATATCGGCTGATCCGGCTGTTTCATCGCGGGGTCAAACATAGAACGGGTACGCGGTTGAATCGTGGCAAGCGTGCCGGTCTGTCGCTGGACGAGTCGGGTCAGAAAATCGCTCATGAGAGTGCCATCCCTACATACAGGCTGCGCCGTTGATCGGTCATGCCCAGGATTTCACCTTCCGTCCAGCCATAGGTGCGCGCCAGCAGATCAATTTCCTGCAACACCCGCCTGCTTCGCACATAAATCTCATTCCAGAAAAACTCCGCGATATCGAAGACGCTCTGCCATGCGTGCCCGCAGGCAGCGCATCTCAAGTCGATGAGGATTTCGGCCAACGGATCGACCTCGCTCAGCCGTGCCGCCAGAGCCGCCTGCAATTCGTCCGTCCATTCAGATTCATCCACCGTGTCGGTTCCGCTGCGCAGGCAACGCGAGAGAATCACGCGGCGCGCCCGATCTAAGTCCGGGGCGGCCGCGGCGGCGGCAAGATCCCGGCTGTTCGGCCCGCGCATGTTCCACGAGCGCCTTGCCTGCTCCACCCTGTGCCAGGTCGCACCCGTCGTCGATGCCGATCCTGATATACCCTCGCAGGACAGTTCGAATTCGAGTCCGTTGCAGCAGGCAGGACATTCTGCATACCCGTCGATGCGATCGCCGAAGGTGTTTCGACGGGACTCCAACAACCGCCTATCGCGCTCCCCCATCGTCCACTCGCACAGGGTTTCGAACGGCTCGTCGGGACAGGCATACCGCAACAGCAACAACGCCCGGTCGAGGGGATGCCGGCCGGCCCCCTGCTCCCAGATGTCGATGAGCGCCGCTGCGGAGAGTCCTGACTGAGATCTGTGCGCCATCGTCACGGCTCCGTAAAGGTCGGCTCCGACGGTTCTGTCACTTCGTAGTCGCGTTCCCAGCCTTCGTTTTCGAGTTTGAGCGTCTGTATCGCCACGGCGTTGGCATTGGCATCGAGGTCGGGCTGAGACTGATATTCCGACACCCAACAACGGAAGACCTTGTAGGCAATGGCCAGTTGTCCCGCCTCGTTGTACAACTCGATGATGATGTCTTTCCGGAAATCCTTGAGCGACACTTCTGCGCCCAACCCGGACCCGAAGTTCCAGACCTTGTTCGCCCATTGCTCGAAGGCGGTGTCGTGGGTCACCCCCCGCTCCAGCGTAATGGCTTCATACTTGGTGCGGCCGGGGGACTTGCGGCTGGTGCTGGGGTCCCCGCCCTCGCGGTGCTCGACCACTTCGGTGGAACGTTTCAAGGAACCGACCTTGCTGACCCCCGCGACGTAACGCCCGTCCCATTTCACCCGGAACTTGAAATTCTTGTAGGGATCGAACCGATGCGTGTTGACGGTAAACTGCGCCATGTTTTCCTCCTCCTAGGTCGCGATCTGGCCGGCCATCTGCTGGAGCTTGATGATGACGAACTCTGCAGGTTTGAGCGGAGCGAATCCGACGACGATGTTGACGATGCCGAGATTGATATCGTTTTGTGTGGTCGTTTCCTTGTCGCACTTCACGAAGTAGGCGTCCCGCGGAGCGGTGCCCTGAAATGCACCCTGCCGAAACAGGTTGTGCATGAACGCGCCCAGGTTCAGCCTGATCTGCGCCCAGAGGGGCTCATCGTTCGGTTCGAACACCACCCACTGCGTGCCGCGATAGAGGCTTTCTTCGAGGAACAGGGCCAGCCGACGAACCGGCACATACTTGTACTCATCCGCCGCCGCATCCGCACCCCGCATGGTCCGGGAACCCCATACCACTCGACCGTGGACCGGGAATGTCCGGAGACAGTTGATACCCAGCGGATTCAGGAGACCGTTCTCCGCATCCGTCATATCGAGCTGCAGACCGGCCACGCCGCTCAACGAGGCGTCGAGCCCCGCCGGCGCCTTCCACACTCCGCGTCGGCTGTCCGTTCTCGCCATCACGCCGGCAATCACACCACAGGGCACGAAGGTCTCCACTTGCCCCCCGAGCTGTGAATCGGCCTGCTTGATGCGAGGAAAGTAGATCGCCGCGTTACGCGCCATGTCGCCGTTCAGATTCATCCCGGGGACTCCCGACTGTGCGGCGCTCACCGTCGCCCAAGCCGCCTTCGGATCGACGATCAGCATGGCCCGCCGCTTGACACAGTAGCTGAGCGCCTCCTGATACACGTCATCCGGCACATCCCCGCCGCGCGCGTCGGGCAGGATACAGAGCAGGTTGAAGAGATCGACTTTTTCCAGCTGATAGAGTCCGGTTTTACCGGTTTGGCTTCCTTTGTACGCGGCCGCATCGAGCACGGCGCTATCGACGGCAATGTCTGCCGGAGCGGCATTCTTCGCGGCCGTGGACTTCGTGCCGGCCGTCCAGACGTCAGCGTCGGCCAGACTGCCGGCATGGGCGGACGGCGACGAGTTCGATGGCAACGCGGCCGTGACACGGACGAAACTCGACTCGGCCGCCAGCACGCGATCGGCGCGCCGCGCGCTGTCCTTGGTGGTGAGGTTGAGAAAGGTTTCCGTGATGCCGGTGCTGCCGTCGCGCACAATCAAGTCGAACAGATCGGCCGGTTGCACGCCAAGCCGGGTAGCGACGGCGATCAGATTCGGATCGGTCGAAGCCTTTTTCTCAACCCGCGCGCGAACCAGCATGCCCCACGCGCCTTCCGATGCAGCCTGCAGCGTCAGGTTCGGCACTTCAAAGGTCGCCTTCGCAGCACTTCCCGCGGTGGCCTTGTAAAGACGCACGATCACGGCTTGCCCGCCGCCGTTCAGAAAAAAATCACGCACGGCATAGCTCAAGGTCATATCGCGATGCAGCCCGCCGAAGACCCGCTCGTAATCCGCAAAACTCGTGATCGTCACCGGTTGATCGGCCGGGCCGCGCACGGCCTTGCCTACAAACCCTGTGATCGACGTGGCGACTCCGGTGATCGTGCGCACCCCGCTCGGCAGCTCCTCGATGTACACACCCGGATAGGTTGGTTGCACTGGCATGCTGATCCTCCTCGGCTTAGGACGTTCACCTCTCGTTTCCGTCCTGTGTCAGAAATGTTCGTATCTCCTTCAGGTGCGCATGATTCAGGCTATAGATCGGCTGATTCGACGTGTCCCGTTTCAGGACCCAGCCTTGCGCAACCAGCTTCTCCAACGCCTCGATCGCGAGACGTTCGGCGCCTTCATCCAGGCACGGTGCAGCGATCCACCAATTCAGCACCCCTTTCTGCGTGTCTTTCGCGCCAGGATGATGAACCAGGTAGTCGAGAATACTGCGCCTGAACTCTGCATCGTGCTCTTCCATCCGGCCTGATCCCCGGAGCCTCACTTCATCACGGCACTCCTGCGTGAGTGAGCAAGAGCAATGCCATTAGGGAGAATCCCGTTTCCTGCGTTTTAAAGGGAATCGAACAGGTGCAACGGGATGGCGCGGCAATATTGCCGCAGTATTGAGACGATGCAAACTTTTAAACAGGCTTGAAAATCAAGGCGATGATCTGTGCGGCAAAACTGCCGCGGTGGTGAGGAACTCAGGCGCGGCCGTCGAACGGTGTCTGGAAGGGCGACGGACAATCGCGCGAGGGATCGGTCGGATCGTTCTGATACGCTTCGCGATCGATCCCGTATTTTCGAAGGAGTCGTTGAAAACTGCGGCGTTCTTTGCCCGCCGCTTTGGCCGCATGCGTCACATTTCCCCGGAAGGTCACCAGCGTTTTCACGAGATAGGCCCGCTCGACGTCCATGGTCGCGGAGGTTTTCGCCGCGCGAAGCGAGCCGTCCAGACAGAGGGTTTTGGATGCCTCCCCCGCACACTCGATATCCTGCGCCTGAATCGTCGCGCACCCGCACATGACGACGGCCCGTTGGAGCGTACTCTCCAACTCCCGCACATTCCCCGGCCAGGCATACGCGATCAATTTCCGGATGGCCTCGTCGGACAACCGTCGCGGGCCTTGTCCATCCGTTCGCCGGAAGCGCTGGAGAAACCGGTTGGCCAGCAACGGAATGTCTTCCACACGCTCCCGCAAAGGCGGCACCACCATCGACAACACATTGAGCCGGTGGAAGAGATCCTCGCGAAACTGCCGCTCCGTCACGGCTTGCCGGAGATCGTGATTGGATGCCGCGATGATCCGCACGTTCGCGAGCTTCGTGCGCGAACAGCCCAACGGCCGATACTCCCGGTATTGCACGAAGCGCAGCAGCTTCGCCTGAGCGTACGGGTTCAGCGCATCGACCTCGTCGAGGAACAACGTCCCGCCCTCGGCCTCGAGGACGAGCCCGCCCTGTTCGCTGGCCGCGCTCGTATAGGCGCCCTTCGCATGCCCGAACAGTTCATTTTCAAACAACTGATCGGGCAGTGCCGCACAATTGATCGGAATGAACGCATGGTCCTTCCTGGCGCTGGAATAGTGAATTGCGCGAGCAAACACTTCCTTCCCAGTCCCGGTTTCACCCTGCAGCAGCACCGTCGCATCTACATCGGCAAAGAGAGGAATTTTTTCAACCTGTGCCTGAAAGATCAAGCTCTCCCCCACAAGTGAATCGATCCTCACGCGCTGGGACCGACCCATTCCATAGGGTGTTGAACTCCGCCCGGCGATGAAGATTCGCCCGATTCGCAGGGCCAACTCGTCTCCATCCACCGGGCACAACACAAAGTCGTTCAACTCCGTCGGAACTCCGTTCACGAACTGTGGCCGGCGGCCATGCTCCGCCGCAAACAACCCTAGTATCGGCACGTCCGGCCAACGGCCGGCCACATCGGCAAGCCGCTGTGTCGATGAAGGCGCCGCAGGCTGATGGTCAAGCAGCAGCACGTGCGGGGAGCGAGGACAGGGTACGGAAGGATTCGAGACCCGGTCGAACTCTATGGTCACTCCGGGCAAGACACGTTGCAACACGTGTACAAGGTGAGCCTCATCGAACCAGGCCTGATACTCATTGTCCGAAGTGACCAAGAGGATTCTGATGAAGTCCTTCATCCGACTCACCCTTTGCTGCGAAAAGCGTATCGATGTTCGGTCGATGAACGACCGGTAGGAATAAAACGCCTTTCTACGTAAATGTGCACCATTCGTACCATCCGATGTGCACGATGCCAACCCATGTATCAGAACGAGACATCATCGACAAACCCCGCTCGATGTCAATGTTCTGAATGCACCGGGTTGCAAGGACGTGGGGCTTCAATCGCACATGGCCACCCTTCTCCCTGTTCCTGTATGCGATTCGATACAGTCACCGGTAGTTTTAGATACAGTCCGCGACACCGGCCAGCATCGCGCGCTCTTATAACACAGGACGCCGAACCTGGCCATGCATCCACGGGATAGACCGCTCGATTCTCCACGCGTAGAATGCACGCTCGCACGGGTGATGAACGGGTCAACTCCATCTACGTATTCGCAATCGTCTCCATCACGACAACGGAGCACCGCATGCCTATGGCAGAGGATTCAGAGATGTCGCACATATCACGAGGAGCTACCACGGCAGCGTTCAGACCGCATCGGTCCTGGTCCTTCTTCCTTATCCTCCTCCTATTATGCGGAGGCTGTTCGGAAGTGCGGGACAGTCATGAACTGCTGCACAGCCTGCTCTGGATGCACACGTCTGCTGAATACCACGTCCTTAGTGTCATGACCTATCGACAAGCGGGGGACGCGCTGGACCGCGCGTTGATCGACAGGCGCTCAACGGCCAGTCTCGAACAGACCGGAGACTTTCAACACCTGCCTCCCGCCGTGATCCTGGATCTCGACGAAACCGTGCTGGACAACAGCCCCTTCGAGGCACGATTGATGGCACAGCGCACCACTTTCAACCAGCCGATGTGGGAACAATGGGTACAGGAAGCCTCCGCGCAGGCGATGCCGGGAGCCCTGGAATTTATCGCCGAGGCTCGAAAGAAAGGCGTCACGGTGTTCTTCGTCTCGAACCGCAGGGCTCACCAGGAATCCTCAACCAGGCGCAACCTCGAGAAACTCGGCATTCCCCTTCCGACCGATCTCGATACCCTGCTGCTCGAAGGTGAACCGCCCTTTCGATGGCCGCCGAACAAATCGAACCGGAGACGCTACTTGGCCGAGCGGTACCGGATCCTGCTCCTCATCGGGGACGATCTGGGAGATTTTGTCGATGGGGCACGGGACAAGCCGGGGCATCGAATCGCACTGGCCGGACAACACGACCATCGGTGGGGAAGGTCGTGGTTTCTCCTTCCGAATCCGATGTACGGAACCTGGGAAACATCGCTCACTCCACCCGGTCTCACGGAGGCCGAGAAACTGTTATTTAAATTGCAGTTGCTTCACAACGCGCAGTAAGCAGGGCGACGGCGGATATTTTTGTGGCTCGCTTCGGGATCCCCCATCACCAATAACTACGTATATGGACGCGGGTCGTCGATGCCGCTCACGTGATCTAATCTGACACAGTGCGATCGTCCCCAAAGAAAACTCTCCGGAAGGGTTGACAGTGACTCGCCCAATCATGTGTACTCCGTCTTGGTCACGAATTCCTACATCATCGGGCCCCGAGTGACCAGAACAATACGGGCTCTCAGCATGCTCCAATTTCCGCATCGTCTCCGCGCGGATAGTGGCCATCCTGACAGTCGATTCACACATCCCATGCTCGCCACTCCCGCGATGAATGTCGCGTGGGGCCGGCGTAGATGTGAACGCTCTGAGGATCTGCAGCGCTATGACCTTGCACGGCGAGGGCAACGCCCACATGGATCGGTGTCGCAGCGGACTCGCGGCATGACTCGCAGCGCTCAACCGACGCCGTTTTCGTCGCCCAATCTGGACCTCCTCCGGGCGACCGCAGTGCTGCTCGTCTATTTTTTTCATCTCTTCATCACAACGAACATCCGGTTGCCTGATTATCTCGGCCAGTTCGGCGTGCTGCTCTTCTTCGTCCATACCAGTCTCGTGTTGATGTTCTCGCTGGAACGGATCGAAACTAAGGGGGGCAGCTTCTTTTTAACCTTTTATCTCCGCCGGTTGTTTCGCATCTATCCCCTCAGCATCGTCTGCGTCTCTGTAATCATTCTCTTTCAACTGCCCCGCGCTCCCTGGTGGCCCTGGTCAGACCCGGACCTGTCGACCATCCTGGCCAATCTGTTTCTCTACACGGAGTTCATGTACAAACCCGTGGTCACCTCCGTCCTCTGGAGTCTCCCTTATGAGGTGGCCATGTACATGGTGCTGCCGTTCCTCTATCTCGCCGGGAAGGCCTATGGCGTCCGTGGAATTTTCGTACTCTGGTGCGTCGCTGTCGTTGGTGCGATTGCCCAGCCTTACGTGTCAAGCCGCCTCGGGGTGGCCCAATATGCGCCCTGCTTCATCGCCGGCGTGGCAGCTACTTCCTGGGGTTCGGGATGCAACGATTCCGGCTCCCGTTTATCGGTTGGCCTCTCACTCTGCTCATAGCCGGCGCTATCCTGGGGTATGGAAATCACTCCGAACATGAGATCACCGCCCAGTGGGCCCTGTGCATGCTGATTGGTGTGACCGCGCCGTTCTTTGCCGAGCTCCAGCTACCGGCAATGCGCAAGGCCTGTGCCCTGATTGCGCGATACTCGTATGGCATCTACCTCACGCATTTACATGCCCAGTGGACCGCGTTTGTCTTGCTGAAGGACTCCCCCTCGGCGGTACGTTATTCGGTGCTCGTCGTCCTGAGCGTCGGTCTGCCGGTTGCCCTCTATCACCTGATCGAAGCCCCGATGGTCAGGATGGGAGCCAGGTTGGCCCAGCGGTTACCAAGAACTTCCGCACAATCCTCCAAGCCGACCCCCGCTCAACCGGCATTGCCCTTCCCGCCAACCGCCGCCCCGCACACAACCCTACACGCGGCAACGCGGCCGCGCGCAGCCCACGCGCCCGATCACCGTCACTCCAACACCGCACCTGCCCGTGTCTCCGCAAGTTGACCGGTTTCTCGCAGCCGAACGCTTCGGCGCATCGACCGGATGAGCCTGCAACAGATGACGGCAAACCGATTCATCGCCGCCCCACGCCTTTTCCTCGCTCGATTCAACGTTCCAGGGCAAGATAGGGCAAGAATGGAGACTATCTATTTGGGACAGCTGCCTGAATGACCCCATAAACCATTCTCCCCATCATCGTCGTTCCTCTCCAATCGAGCGCGTCGTGCGCATGTATCGCAAAGTTGGCCGACGAGCAAGCAGACTGATCTGGAAACAACACCCGACTTCTCAGCATTCTCCCGTTCACATCCCAGTTCCCCCTGCTCTGCTGTCAGCCTCGTTTCGGGCAGCGTAATACTTGCATTTCTCCCTGCGCCCCAACGAATCTCTTGCCTCATTTTTCCGGTTATGGGATAAGCGCAAGCAGTTCGCGGCGGCCACGAGTCGAACCGCCGTCGCTCGTCACTCGTGAAGCGTATCTCGTTTCAACTTCGCTCATCTCAAGCTTCACGAGACACGGGCGACGAGCTAGAAGATCACATGAATCGATTGCGCTCGGTCTGACGAGCGAAGTGGGGGCACATCATGGCGCACAAAAAATCCGGCACAGTGAGCTGGTCGACATCAGAAGGCTGGGACGTTCGAGCGGCGGAGCAGGCTCGTGGAGGGCGTCGAGCAGCGGGCGAGGTACCTGACCCCTTCGTGGCCAACCTCACCGCCACCAAGCGCTGGGAAGTCGAGCAAACCCTCACCGCGACGCCGAAGGCCCGACGAGGCGAGGCGGCTCCGGCTCCCCTCACCCTGGATGTCGAAGGCGCTCCTGACGACGCGTACATCGTGATGACGCGATACGCCTCCGGAGCCATCCGCTTCCACATGCCGACGGAACCGGCTCGACGCGGCATTCGACGAGGCGGGAAGAGAATCTATCGGTTCTCGATCCCGGTGCCGGCCGCGCCCATCGCCGAAGCAGGCGGCCGCCGCGGATTCATCAGCGCGGCGATCAAGGCCGTGGTGCTGAAAGTCGCCGGGAAGATTGCCGACTTTGCGCTCTCGAAACTCGCGTTGCTGTGGGAAACCGCCACGTGGAAACTGAAAAAACAACGGGAGGGATGGCTGTCCATAACTGCCGACGGTCTCGGCGGAGAACCGAGCCTGCCTGCTGCAGACGTCCAGACGTTAAGCGCATCGGAGCGGAATCTTTTGTTCATCCACGGGACCTTTTCCAGCACCAAAGCAGCCTTTCGCTCGCTGGCGCAAACCCGGGGCAGCAACGGCAGGACTTTCTTTGAAGAACTACAGCCGGTGTATGGCAATCGCATCTATGGATTTGATCACTTCACCCTGAGTCGCACACCGCAAGAAAACGTACAGATGCTGCTGGAAGCGCTCCCCTCCCGCCCGACGACCTTCGACGTGATCACCCATTCGCGCGGAGGCCTGGTCCTGCGGCATTTGGTGGAGCGTCGAGAGCTGTTCGGCTCGCTGGCGGACCGATTCGTGATCGGCCGTGCCGTGCTGGTTGCCAGCCCGAATGAAGGCACCCCCCTGGCTTCACCAGACCATGTCACCCAGTACACCAGCTGGTTATCCAACGTCCTGGAATTATTTCCCGACAATCCGTTCACCACCGGCGTCGAATTTGTCAGCGAAGCCCTGTCCTGGATCGCGCGTCGCCTCGTGGGCGGATTACCGGGCCTGGCCTCGATGGACAATAAGGGTGACATCATCCAGGCGTTGCAGGCCACCCCCAACCCTCCCAACGAGGCCTACTCGGCTCTGGTCGCCAATTACGAACCGGACGCGGGGGTGCTGCAGCGAATCATCGATGCGGGAGCCGACTTATTCTTTCCGACGGCAAACGATCTGGTCGTGCCGACCGAAGGCGGCTGGCGGGTGGACGTCGGAAGTGGTGGGACGGTGACGATTCCAGGCACCCGCGTCGGCTGCTTTGGATTAGGTGGAAACCTGACGCAGCAGAAGGCGGTGAACCATGTGAACTTCTTCGACGATCCGGGTACGGTAGACTTTTTGGTCCGCGCCCTGCGCGGGGAGGCCCAGCCTGCCGCACCGATCGACATCGAGCACGACCTGCCATCCGGCAAGCGGCGGGGCGCCGTTCGCACCGAAGCGCGGCCCACCATCGCGGCCGGTCCTGCACTTCAGCAACCGGCGATAATTTCCCCGGCTGTGGCTGCGATTCCTGCCTTCAAGGCAGTTCCGCCGCTTGTATCCCTGACGCAGAGCCCCGAGCCTGACGACGTGTTCCAACTCGCCCTCATCGATCCGGACCCGCGTGATGCGGTCGCGACGCTCATCGCCACCTTCCGCAATGCGCGGGTGATGGAGACCGTGCACATCGGGACGGGCAAACGGACAGGCACAGGCCGCGCCAAGAATGAACAGACATCGACGCAGTGGCAAGACATCGATGCCATGCAACAGCACATCCACGGCTACATCGACGGCGATCCGCGCTATCCTCAACTGCCCGGCGAGAAAGACCTCCAGCAATTCGGCGGCGCATTGTTCAATACGCTCTTTCCTGACCAGGTCCGCCGTCTCTACGATGCCGCCCGGTCTGAACAGGTCACGCAACGGCTCAACCTGATCTTTACTTCGGACAATCATTGGCTCGCCAGACAGGCGTGGGAATTCATCTACGATCCCGATCGCAGAACCTTCCTGGCGCTCGAGGAGGTGAATTTCACACGCAACGTGCTCACATCCATTCCCGCCGAACGCATACCGGCTCGAACCGGCCCTATGCGCATCCTGGTGGTCGTCGCACAGCCGTTGGGATTGGGTGCCTTGTCCGTCGAGGAAGAAACAGACGTGATTCGCAGCGGATTCCGGCGCCTTCTCGACGCGAAACTGGCGGACGTGGAACTCCTGCTCGATGCCACGCCTGAGCTGTTACATCGAACGCTCGAAGGCGCCGCCGCGCCGTTCGACATCCTGCACTTCATCGGACATGGCGAATATCGGGAGCAGGACGATTGCGGTTATCTCCTCTTTGAAAATGCCGACGGCGGCGTGCATGAACTGGATTCAACCACGCTCCGGCAGATCGTGTGCCGGCGCGGCATTCGTCTGGTGTGTCTGAACGCCTGCGAGACCGGACAGGGGGGGCGCGAAGACTTCAGCCGCGGGGTGGCGCAGGCCCTGATCGCCGGCGGTGTCCCGGCCGTCGTCGCCAACCAATATCCTGTGCTGGACGTGTCGGCGACATCTTTTTCCCGTCACTTCTATTGGGCGCTGGCCATGGGCCAGTCCATCGGCGATGCGGCGCGTGAAGCGCGGGTGGCGGTCAATTATTCGATTTCCGGAGAAGCCATCGATTGGGCCGTGCCGGTCGTGTTTGCGCGTAACCCGGCCCAGCGCATTTGTGTTCCCAGACCGGCCGCCGAGTATGAACGCACCCGTACCGCCTCGGAACGACAGCGCAGACGCGCCATGCAGGACCGGATCAAGATCGGCATGTGGAACGCGCATCGCATGATTCCCCACCTCCCCGAGATTTGCGATCGTCTGACAAAAATGCAGGATGTCTATTCCTTTGAAACCGTCTCGTTCCCTGCGCCGATCGGCACCTGGCGGCGTGAACAGGACGAAGATCAGGCCTACGTGGTCGCCGAAACCCTCTATGAGCGGCTGAACAACAAGCCACGAGAACTGGGCCTGGACCGGCTTGTCTGCATGATCAACTTCCCACTCAAGAGCGGGAAGAAGAAAAATCTCTACTATTGGCCGCTCGAACCGGGAAAGGGCGAGCGTCTCTCCATCGTGTCCACGTTCGACCTGCTCGACCAGTTGACGGGTCCTGAATTTACGGTCGAACGGATGATGGCCCACCTGGCGGCTGCCGTGGTGGCGGACCTCATCCCCCATCTCCCCGGCGTGGGACCGGCCGACTGCCCGTTTTTTTACAACAGGGAGCGCGACATCCGCTCGATTGCCGGTCGCCTGCGGTTCTGCGCGGCTTGTCGGCGACAGTGCAAGAAGCAGGAGGATCAGGAACGCCTCAGCATCGCCGAGCGGCTCCTGGCGGCCTATCCGTAAGTGTCACAGTTATTGTTCGGGCGGGTTGAACTGGCGCACCGCTTTGGCAAGATCTTCCGGCGTGCCGATATCGATGTAGGTATCGTGAGGGAAGATCACGCTCTGCAACAACAGCCCCGCTTTCAAAGCGGCCTGCAGTACCACCCCTACGGCTAAATCCCCGCCCAGATCATGGGCGGTATTGGCCAATTGCGCCAAATTGCGGTGAGTCTCCTCTGCACGCAGAAAGCGGTGGAGAAAGTCCGAGAAAGCCGGCGTCCAGACCGCGCAGCACCAGCCGTACGTCAACGTCGTCGTCACCGGTTTCATCACGATGTTCCGCACGAGGCCGTCGGCGTCGCAATCCACCATGTCCCAGACGCGATGGTCATACACCCGATGCAGCCCCAAGACCACATCCGCTCCGGTTCGCGCTTGCGCCGCGATCAGCTGCCGATAGGCATCGTCCGGGCCGAAGAGAATATCGGGAAAGCCGAACGCCACACGCTTCCGTTCCAGAAAGGGATAGGCGCGGTCGATGGTATCCGGCGGTCCCAGCGAGCCGGCGATCACGATGTAGGCGAGCGACAACCCCACCACTCCGCCCTCGCGAAAGTAATTCGGAATGTCCCATTTGCCGTCTCGAATCACCAGATAGGCCTTTGTAATCCCGGCAGCGCTGAACTTCTCCAACAGATAATGCGCCGCGACTTTCGGACGAGGCCTCCCGGTTTGCTGATCCAACACGAAGCCGACCGGGTAGACCTCCTTGCTGCAGGGGAAGGGTTGTAGACGTTTCGCCAGCCCGGCGGCGGGCACCAGCCCCACCACTTCCTGTACGGTCGAGGAAGAAGAATCAGGCCGGTTGGTTGCCGAGGTCATCGCAAGAGCTCCTTCCCGCCGACCGGCTGTTCCCTGGTGATTTCCCGATAGTAGGTCTCCAACACGGCAGCGCGGGCCGGCTCAATCAGGACCAATTGACGCTGGTCGAAGGTGTTGGCGCAATACAGATACACGAATGCTCCTGCCCGCCCCCATTCGACATGCAACTGCCGGCCATCCGGCTCTGTCCTGGTGACCTGAGCGGTCACCTGTTTCGCCGGCAATGAGCGCCATCCCTGTTCCGCCGAAGTCTGATGATTTTCATACAGCGGCTGGTCGCCTTGCGCCCGAACGGAGCGGAGCGAGTCCACATCGAGCGGCGGCGGTCCATCCGCTTCCGGCGATTCATCCCACCCGCATGCCTGCTCCCGGGGAACGGCTCCCATTACATACAAGGGACCGTCGTCCGTGACCTCCTCCACCGATCGATAGCGCACCGGCTCCGGCGGCGCGAGCAAGCGCAGGCCGCGAGCGGCAAGTGCGCGCTGAAATGGAACGCGACGGGCGAGTTGTCTGGCTTTTTCGAAGACCACCATGCGGCCGGCCGGAGTCAGGCCGGCACGAAGTCGATCCAGCCTGGCGTCCAGGCCGGTCCGTTGTTCAAATCCTCGCTGAGCCTGCGCATCTGCTGATCGCGCGAACGTGCTCCAGTCGCAACTGGGCAGGCCCGGCTCCTGCTCAGCTTGCAGCAACGTATGGGTGGCAACGATCAGGTCAAAACGTCCGGCAGGATCCTGTTGATCCAGATCACAGCATTCGAAGCGCACATTGGTCAGCCCCAGGTCCTGCGCCCGCTGCCGGGCAAGGTCAATGGAGGCCGGCGAGCGGTCGATACCGACAATGGTCGATGCCCAGCACCGTTTGGCGTAAAAAGTCGTCAGGATACCGATGCCGCAGCCGACATCGAGAATGGTCAAGGCATCGCCGAGATGCCCGGCTACCCGAGCGCCGACCTCCAGATAATATTCATACCGCTGGCTGTAGAGCGCGGGAACGGAGCGGGGCTGAGCGGTCAGATCGTAGAACGCAATTTCAGCAGCAGAACCGTCTGTGGCCTGCCGTTTGGCTTCGATGTGCCGGTGAAGTGCAGCGAGCTCTTGCGGGGAGAACACGTCTCGCTGCCAGGCAAAGTAGGCCGCATCGGATTCGACGTGCCGAAGTCCCCACCAGGCTAAGTGCTCGCGCAGGTTCGCTCGTATCTCGTCATTCGTGTCGCCGGCCACCGGGTCCTCTTCACGAGAGACGTTCACGATACTCGCGTTACGGCCTCTTGAGCATGATCGCGTCTTCGTAAGCCAGCGGTACCGGGTGGGGGTGCCGGAGCTGACCGCTGCCGAAGACGACATACTTTTCACAGGTGAGCTGTGTCAGCCCGATCGGGCCTCGCGCATGGTGACGCGTGGAACTCAATCCGACATCGGCGCCAAATCCCAAACTGTCGCCGGCATTCAGACGCGACGAGGCATTGACCAGGACCGAACCGGCATCAACTTCTTTGGTGAAGCGCATGGCGGACTCATACGATTTCGTCGCGATGACGCAGGTGTGACTCGGGCCATGCTGCGCAATGTGGGCCAATGCGTCGTCGAAGCCCGGGACCATTTTGATCGCCATGGTCGGACCTTGAAACTGCCGATTCCAATCTGCATCCTGCGCCGGTTTGACGGCCTTGTGTCCGGTCATGAGCATCTGGCCCATGAGCGCCACGGTCTTCGGACAGCCCAGCACGTCGATCTTAAATTCGTCGAGCAATCGCAGAATCAGCGCCGACAAGAGCGGCCTGGCGATGCCTTGATGAACCAGCAACGTATCCAACGAATTGGCGGCCGACGGTTCCTGCACTTTGGAATTCACCACGATATTTTGGGCCAAGGGGATGTCGACGTCGCCGTCGATGTACACGTGGGTGATTCCCCCGTCGTGACACAGGATCGGCATCTTGGCCTGCTCCTGCACCACCTTACGAAGCCCTGCGCCGCCGCGAGGAATGATGGCGTCCAATGCCTTGCCGGACTTGATCAGCTCCAGCGCCGCTTCCTTCTCCGGGCGTTCGATGATCGTACAGGCTCCGGAAGGGATCCCGGCTTCTGCGGCGACCTTCGAGAGACAGGCGGCAATAGTCTGTTGCGTCAGCGTCCAATCCGGAGAACCGCGGAACACACAGACGTTACCGGACTTCAGGCAGAGCGCCAATGCGTCGATCGTTTCGAGCGGCGACAGTTCCGACACGATGCCGATCACCCCGATCGGCACACGGACACGACTGACTTGGAGTCCATTGGGCTCATCGTGACGTCCCAACACCTCACCGAGCGGATCCGGCAGGTCGGCGATCCGGTGCAACCGGTCCACCATGGCCTTGACGTCATCGACCGTCATACGAACCCGCGCGACCGCGTCCCGCACCCGTTCCCGGTTCTCATACCCCGTCATGGACTTCCCGACTGCGTCCACATCCTTCTCATTGGCGGCAAGAATGTCCTCCTCTGCCTCCGCGATCGCGGCCGCCATTCCGCGCAAGGCCTTGTCTCTGGACGGACCGGTCATGAGGGAAAATGGACGCACGGCTTCACGAGCTAATTTCAATAGTTTATCGAGATAGAGCTTAACGGGAACTTCAACCATGGTGTTCCTATCTTTTGACTTAATACCCGGCGGATTCGGTGATGTTCTAACAGGATGCGGAAAAAGTCCGCCAGCAGCGTTCTCGCATCGCTTCGCGGCTCACCCTCCTGCAGGAGTACGATTCGCCCCTTCGCTCGCTGCGGCCTTGCTGAACAGCCTTTTTGCGCATCCTGCGGGTGATTCTGATCCCGACACGGCGCATGAATTGATCATAAGCTATTGCGCAACAACCAGGTTTTTCCGCAGCCTGCTTAGCGGGCAATCGGCCGCCGCATCAGCAGATCAGAAAATGGTCACTGCGTCGCGCAGGACTATACCATGCGATTTTTTTGTGAGTCAAAGACGGACGAGCCCACGGAGGCTCCGTCACTCGACCGAAGGACCGGGAGGAACCTGACCGGTTCGCAGCCGTGCGCGTTGCTGCCAGGCAAGCCAGCGGCCGAGCCAGGCCCAGAGCAGCATGAGCGGAACCAGGACCCATGAAATCTGCCCCGTGGTCACGCCGAGCGCCTTGATGCCGGATACCAGCCAGCCAGTGGACGCATCCCCGGCGCGCGAAATGGCCGTGTCGATGAAATTCTTCGCTTTGTATTTCTCTTCGCGACTCACGACCGTGAAGAGCACTTCGCGGGCGGGTTTGGAGAGGGCATATTCCCCCACCCGGCGCAGCACGGAAAAACTTACATACACGACGAGCCCCTGCCACAGGGCGATGCCGAGAAACCCGATCAGACTGACGACCGGCAGGAACAGCAGCGAGGCCACCAGGCCGTACCGGGCCACCACACGATTCGTAATGAACAGTTGCGTCAGCCAGGTGAGCACATTCGTCGCGAAATCCAGCGTCGAGAAGAGGCGCGTCCTAGCTTCCGGCGTATCGAAGTGCTCGGCCACCAGCCGGACCTGCTCGAAGTACAGGAACGTCGCCGTCATGGTCAGGAAGATGAGGTAGCCGCAGATCCCCAGCAGATAGGGCGAGGACCACACCAGTCGAATACCGGCCAGGAACCCACCGCCCAACGGTTCCCCGCTGTTCTCCCGGTGAGACACCGTCCGGCCACGACTCCAGGCCTCCAGCTTGTAAATGCACCCGATGCAGGCCAACAGGAAGAGCGCCGAGACCAACATCAGCACGGGAACCGGGAAGAGATAGGTCAGTCCTGTCGTGAATAGGGGGCCGAACAAGGCACCGGTGCTTCCTCCGGCGGCAATCACGCCGAAGAGCCGCGCACCCTGAGCCGGCGTAAACAGATCGGCCATGAAACTCCAGAACACCGACACCACGAACAGGTTGAACACCGAAAGCCACACAAAAAACCCGCGGGCCACCCATTCGATGTACTGCCGGCCGCTCATCAGCAGATACAGGCCGACCAGATTGGCGATGAAGAACAGATAGACCGCGAGCAGCAATCGATAGCGGGAATAGCGGGCCGACAACCAACCGAACAGCGGGGTGACGGCCAACAGCGTCAGAAAGGTTCCGGTCATCATCCAGGGCAGATTGTGCACGCCGCCCTGAATCGCCATTTCATCGCGCACCGGCCGAAGGATGTAATAGCCGCAGAGGAGGCAGAAAAAATACCCGAACGACCAGGCCAGCGGCCAGATTTCCTGCGGCTCCGCCTGAACGAACCGGGCGACTGAACGGCGCAATCTCTCCATACATCTCCGGGGAGGGTCCAGTGTAGCAGGCCGGCCATCCCCGGCAAGCAGAAAATTTGCTAGAATGCCGCGCGACCACCATCAGTCGAGAGCAAGTGCCCCCGTGTCAAACACACGTGAACCCATCATCGATCTCCGGAGCGATACGGTCACGAAGCCCTCTGCGGCCATGCGCGACGCCATGGCCCGGGCGGAGGTGGGTGACGATGTCTATGGAGAAGACCCAACCGTCAACCGGCTCCAGGAAGTCGGGGCCGCGCTGGTCGGCAAACGAGCCGCGCTCTTCGTTCCATCCGGCACCGCCGGAAACCAACTCTGCCTTCGTGCCCAGACGGAACCGGGATGCGAAGTCATTGTCGAAGGCACCTCCCACATCGTCCGCTACGAACTGGGTGCGGCGGCGGCACTGGCCGGGGTGCAGCTCCATTGGGTCGCCGGCAGGCGAGGACTCATGACGGCGGAACAGGTCGAGGCCGCTATTCGCCCCAAAGATCCATACAGTATTCAGAGCGCACTCATCTGTCTCGAAAATACCCACAATGCCGGAGGCGGCACCGTGTACCCACTCGCGACGATCCGGGCCATCCGCGAAGTGGCTTCCGCCCACAGGCTTCCCATGCACCTGGACGGGGCCCGCTTGTTCAATGCGGTCGTGGCCTCGGGAGTGTCCGCAGCCGAGTATGCGCAGCACTTTGACACGGTGACCTTCTGCCTCTCGAAGGGACTCGGCGCGCCGGCCGGCTCATTGATTGCCACCGACGACTCCCTGCTCTTGGAGCGAATCCGCCGGTTCCGTCGCATGTATGGAGGGGCCATGCGCCAGGCCGGGATCCTGGCGGCAGCAGGACTCTATGCATTGGAACATCATATTCATCGACTCGCGGACGATCATGCCCATGCGCGACAACTCGCGGCGCGGCTGCAACAGATGCCCGGGATCTCGATCGATCCCGAAACCGTGGATACCAACATTCTGTTCTTCGACGTGATCAGTGAGAAGTGGTCGGCGAAGGAATTCGTTGCGGCACTGAAACCGCATGGCCTGTTGCTCAACGCCGTCGGTACCCGCAGCTGTCGCGCCGTCACGCACCTCGACATACCAGCCGAAGCGATCGAACAAGCCGCCGGGAAAATCGCACGTGTACTCGATCACTAGTCCATCCTCACATTGACAGTCCGCCTGCCCCCTCATAAAATGCCTCCACCGTAAATACACCAGAGGGGGATGCGTGCCGCTCGAAGTCGTCTCGTTTCAACTGATCAGCCGGATTCTCGATGTGACAGACGGCTTAGGACTCAATCGCGAGTGGGTGGAAATTCCCCTTTCGCCGGAATCCCCGGGCCGGGTCCGCAAACTCCCGAATGGAAAACTTGAAATCATCGTCGATGCCGACCAGCCGTTTGAAGACTGGCTCGGCACCCTCGAGCAACAGATACGACACGCGCAGGCCATCTGACACGTCGAAGGATAGACATGGAACCACAACTCGCGACCGCCTCCCCTCAGTCCACCCCGGCGCTTCCGTCCTCGGAAGAGTTACAGGCTGAGTTATTGGATATTCCTGAACCACCCGAAATGCCCCCGGCCGTGACGCCGCCCGGCTACGAGGATGCCCTCGCCGGCGCCGTGAAATACGTCCGCGCCAAACGCGGCGGCGACCTGGTGGGCATTATTCTCGTCGGATCGGGCGCCCGACGGGCGGTGACCGCGCATAGCGATATCGACCTGATCGCCCTGGTCAAAGGCCCGGCCGACGGACAGGAAATGATTCGCGTGGGAGACCGGCTCGTGGACATCCGCTATGGCGAGCATAAGACCGTCGCGGAGGATCTGGCCTATTCTCCCCGCCTTGCGCCATTGTTGCGCAAGGGGCGGATTCTATTCGACCACGAAGAGACTGCGGCACAACTCATCGCCAAGGCCGCGCAACGGTTCCGGCAGGGGCCGCCTCCGGCCGGCATTCATGAACGCATCCGCCTCAAGGCGGAGTGTCTGCACTGGCTGGGCAAAGTCGAGGACCTCCGCGATAAACCCAACACGGCGCAATATCTCCTGCAACTGTTCTTTGAAGACTGCGTGACGGCCTTCTTCCGCACCCGGGGACTCTGGTTTACAGCCCCGGTCGATACGCTCCGGTTCCTGGCCTCACGCGACCCGGCACTCGGGGAACTGGCCAGCCAGTTTCTCAGCGCAAGCACCCTACATGACCGACTGACGGCCGGCCGACGCTTTGCCGACCTCCTGTTTCGCGACATCCCCCTTCCGCCTCGCGTGGATTGACGGGGCCCGTCGAGGCGCTCGAATGCCGCCATCCGCTTGCATCGGCGTCCGGGCGTGCTACCATCGGTACTCCAGAGGGTATGGACGGCGACTGACCGTTTGAGACTCGCGCAGCCCCAAATACCACACACCGGCAACCACCAGAGAGGATGACCTATGGAACTCGGATTTGTCGGACTCGGGAAAATGGGCATGAACATGGTCACGCGCCTGCAGCAGGGCCGGCATCGCATCGTAGCTTACGATCGCACGCCTGAGGTTGTGAAGCAGGCGGAGGGCAAAGGTTGTATCGGCGCTGCATCGCTGAGCGACCTCGTGGCAAAACTCGCCGCTCCTCGCGCCGTGTGGATCATGGTCCCGTCGGGCGCTCCGACGGAGGAGACCATTCAAGCCGTCAGCGCATTACTGCAGCCCGGCGATACGATTATCGATGGAGGCAACACCCGTTTCCACGATGATACCCGGCGCGCCGCCGAGCTGAAACAGCGAGGCCTCCACTATGTCGATGTCGGCACCAGCGGCGGAATCTGGGGGCTGACGGTGGGCTATTGCCTCATGATCGGAGGCGAGAACGAGCCGGTCCAACGATTGACACCGATCTTCCAGACGTTGGCGCCTGAACAGGGCTGGGCCCATATGGGAACACATGGCGCGGGCCACTACGTGAAAATGGTCCACAACGGAATCGAATACAGCATGATGCAGGGCTACGCCGAGGGCTTCGAACTCATGGCAAAAAGCGACTATCGGCTCGACTTGGGGAAAATTGCCGATGTGTGGATGCACGGCAGCGTCGTGCGATCCTGGCTGTTGGAGCTGGCCGTCGGCGCCCTGAAACAGGATCCGAAGCTCGAACAATTGAAAGGCTACGTGCAGGATTCCGGCGAGGGACGGTGGATGATTCAGGATGCGATCGATAAGGACGTGCCGGTGCCGACCCTCACGGCGGCGCTGTTCACCAGATTCCGATCGCGACAGGAAGAGTCCTTCGCGGAGAAAATGCTGGCGGCTTTGCGCAACGCCTTCGGTGGACACAGCGTCCGCCGCTGAGGCCTTAACCCAACGGACCACCACACCATGTCTTCTCCAACGTCTCCCGTGGACATCAAGCCTCTCCCCGAAGCCATCACGCCCGTTGAAGCCTGCACGCTCGTCATTTTCGGCGGCTCCGGTGACCTGGCGCGGCGACGGCTCATCCCGGCCGTCTACAATCTGCTGCTTGATGGTTTGTTGCCGGACAAATATGCGGTGATCGGACTGGGCCGCAAACCGATGACTGATGCGGAGTTTCGCAATCTGGTGCGGGAGGGGGTCATCGCCCATTCACGGCAAGCCCTGGTGGAAGACACCTGGCAGGCATTCGAGCGCCACCTGTTTTATATCCAGGGTGAAAACGAAGACGCCCAGACCTATCGCGCGCTCCGTGCCAAGGCCGAGCAGATCGAGCAGGCGATGCAGTTGCCCGGCAACCGGATTTTTTATCTGAGCATTCCCCCGAGTTCCTTTGCGTCAGTGTGCGAAGGACTGGCGCAGTCCGGCCTGGCGACCCCGCCCGCCGGCTCAGCGCCCTACTCCCGGATCATCGTTGAAAAACCTGTCGGTCGTGACCTCGCTTCCGCGCAACAGATCAACGAAGTCACCGGCAAAGTCTTCGACGAATCGCAAATTTTCCGCATCGACCATTATCTGGGCAAAGAGACCGTCCAGAACCTCATGGTCGTCCGGTTCGCCAACAGCATCTTCGAGCCGATCTGGAACCACAAATATATCGACCACGTCCAAATAACCGTCAGCGAAGCGGAAGGCGTCGGGACCAGGGCCAGTTATTATGAAGAAGCCGGCGCCCTGCGGGACATGATTCAAAATCACCTCCTGCAACTGCTTTGCCTCGTCGCGATGGAGCCACCCTACTCGCTCGATCCCAACGTGGTGCGCAATGCCAAGATGGAAGTGCTGCGCTGCCTCCGGCCCATCGTCGACAAGGATGTCGAACAGTATACCGTCCGGGCGCAGTATGCGCAGGGAACCGCGCATGGCCAGCCCGTGCCGGGATACCGTCGTGAGAAGGGTGTGAGCCCCGACTCCATCACCGAAACGTATGTGGCGGTGAAAGCCTTCGTGGAGAACTGGCGATGGTCCGGCGTGCCGTTTTACCTTCGCACCGGAAAAGCCTTGCCGAAGCGCGCGAGCGAAGTCGCCGTCCAATTCAAAGACATTCCACAGATCCTCTTCAACGCGAACCCCGCCAATCCTCAACCGGCGAATGTCCTGACGCTGCGGATCCAGCCGGATGAAGGCCTCTCCCTGCGCATCATCTCGCGTGTCCCCGGCACACGCGCGCAGACGCATCCGGTAGAAATGGACTTCCAGTACAGCGACGTATTCGGGTGCCCGTCTCCGGAGGCCTACGAGCGCCTGCTGCTGGATGTCATGGCCGGCGACGCCTCACGGTTCATGCGCCGCGATGCGGTGGAAGCCTCCTGGGACTGGGTGACCAAAATCCTGGATGGATGGGCTCAGCAGAAACTCCGCTGGTTGCCGGAATATTCCGCGGGAACGTGGGGACCTGTCGAGGCCGAACGCATGATCCAAAACGACGGACGTACCTGGCGCATTCTTTAAGTCAATTTGAGCTGCTTGCGGATCTCGTCTTTTCTGCCGATTCCTCCGATAAACCGCACGAACTCGCCTCGTTCGAACAGCGCGAGTGCCGGCAATGAACTGATCTCCAGTTCCGCGGGAATCTGAAAATTCTCCTGCACATTCATCTTCACGATCTTCAGCACCGGCGCGACCTCCTCCTGCAATTGCTCCAACTGTTTCAACAGGGCCAGACAATGACCGCAGCCCGGTTGCCAGAATTCCACCAGCACCGGCATCGGCGCCTGCTCGACTTCGCGAGGAAAATCGCGGTCCGTGACATCCCGGATCATGGGTCAGACGGCCTGGAAGGTGTGAGGAGAGAGCCAGCCGCCGTCGGAGCCAAGAGCTGCTCGTAGAGCAGCCGGCCGAACAGCCGATAGCCGCTGGTCGTGAGATGGAGGCCATCGTTCGAGTAGGGTTCGGACAGCATGAGTGAGTCCGGATCGGCCGTTGCGGTGAACAAATCGAAATAGGACAAGCCCTTTCGACCGGCATAGTCCGCGATCAACCTATTCAACTGTTGCCGCCGCTGAATATGCCCGGCGAGCCAGGCGGCGGCATCGCGATCCTCCGGTCCCGCATCGACACGAATCGACGGGACGGTCACAGGAACCGGAACGATCGACGCGGCCCTGGCCGATTCATACATCTTCACGAGATTCCGCATGATTTCTGCCGGATCGGCGTTCCAGCCCAAATCATTCGTGCCTCCAAGAATGATGACCAGCTGAGGGTTGCGGTCGAGCACCGTGCCGCGAAACCGCAGGACCATTTCGCCGGTGACTTCGCCGCAGATCCCGCTGATCTCGACCCGCCCCCGCTGGCCGAGGCATTCCTGCAAGACAAGACCATAGGGAGTCTCTCGCTCATGAGCGTTGGCGGGGCCGGGAGTTTGATACCCTGCCGTAAGGCTATCCCCGAAACAAACAATAAGCGGCGGTTGGGTTGATGCAGTCACGAAGCGATTCTACTGTCCCGGACAGTGCGACGCAATGCGTGCGTCCGGCGATCGACCGGCGCGTCTCGACGCCCGGCAGGTTTCCGGAACACCTGCGCGGACCGGCTATTTTCTTGACGAAAAAGAGACCTCACGGTACGACTGACTACATATGGAACCGACAGCACCGCTCGAAGAAGGCGCTCCGCTCGTCCCCTTTGTGAAGGCCGGGGTTGATCCGGAGGTAGCGGCGATCAAGCAGCTGCTCAAGCTGCTCGACAAAGCGGCCAAATCGGCACGGACCTACGGCACAAAGAACCCCGTCGCACAGCGATTCTTTCAGCAGTTTTACGACGACCTGACGAGCCATCTCGCAACCCACAGCCGACTCCCTCTTCTAGTACAACGCAATCAACTGTTCTTCAAAGACGAAGTCGTCTATCAACCGGAGCGCGATGCGACCGGCGATAGCTTCGCGTTCAAGATGTACTCGGACGGAATCCGCGAATTGAGCTTCCATCAAGGCCTCACGCAGGAGGATCTGGCTTACTTCCTCGACGCGCTCTGGGGGACACCCACTGACGAGGCAGGATCAGTAGAGCAGCCGGCCGACGTGGAAGAAGACGACGATATCGTGACGCGGTTGTGGGCCAGGAATCTGGACACCATCACCCTGGTCACCGCAGAGGAACTCGTTCGGTCGTCCGGTTTCGGACCGGACGAGCTCGAACTGCAGACACAGGGCTATATGAGCATGTCGGTCACCTCGCTGCGCGAACTACTCGACCGTGAGCGCGCGGCAGCGGTCCCCGAGCCAGCGGGACAACCGGGTACAGCCGATCAACCGGGCGGGGGAACCAGCGGCGGCGGCACAAGCAGGAATCGGCGATTCCAGGCCAACGTCGTCGGGTATGACGTCTCTCAGGAGGAGCATGACGCGCTCACGCAGGAAATCCAGCGGGAAACCGAGCGTGACGCCACGGCCTACATCCTCGACATCCTGACCGCCGTGCTGGCGTCCGAACCCTCCCCCGCTTTGCTCAGCAAACTGTTCGACGTCTGGGATAGCGTGCTGGATGTGCTGATTCGCGGCGGACACTGGACACAGATCGAAACGGTCTTGACCCTGTTGCAGGATGCCGATGCGGTGCGACCCGATCTGTCGGACACTCACAAACAACAGCTCGCCGGCCTGTTCGAGGGATTGAGCCGCCCCGAACGGCTGAAGGCGATCGGACTTCACCTGAATCACGCCCTCCACGCCAAGACAGAAGGCCTGCTGACTCTCCTCCTGATGATGAAACAGGATTCGATCCCGGGACTCTGCTCGTTGCTCGCCAACCTGGATGGGCCTTCGCATCAAGCCGTCGTCATGGAAGCGTTGCAGACGCTCGCACGAGACCATTCCGATGCGATCGTGCGCGGCTTGACCGACAAACGGCCGACCTACGTGAGAAACCTGCTGACACTCATCTCCAGATGGAACGATGCCCGCTTTGCCGACTGCATCGAGAAAACGCTCCGGCACCCGGAATCGACCGTGCGGCGTGAGGCGCTCCGGATCCTGGCCACGCTCCGCCCGTCCGGCAACGGAACTAAGTTAGTCGGCCTGCTGAGCGACAGTGATGAAACCGTCCGCCTGACGGCCATGAAGGTGCTGTCCGGCGGACAATACAGCGCCGGTTTCACCGCCTGGGCCCCGTTCGTCACCGCCGATGACTTTCACGACCGATCGCCGGCCGAAAAGCGGGCAATCTACCTGGCCCTCAAACAGACTGCCGCCGATGAAGCCGTGCCCTATTGGCAACGACTGTTGACCGAATGGTCCTGGACCAACCGGAAGAAGAAAGAAGAACTGGCGTTGCTGGCGGCGGACATTCTCGGCAAGCTGGCCTCACCCGCAGCCGTCGCGGCCCTCGAAATCGGGCAGAAAAAGGGGGGCGCATCCGTCCGCCAGGCCTGCACCGCCGCGCTCTCGGTCGCTAATCGGCAACACCGGCAGTCCATCCCATCGGCAGCTAATTCCTGAGTGCGAGGAGACAACCTGTGAGCGAGACGCTTTCCCCTGCCAATCCGCTCCCCACCCCGGACAATGCCCATCCGATTCTTACTCATGAGCGGTCCCTGGCCAATAAGATCGCCAAAGGCTCAGAAGCCGGGGACATCCTCGACCAGCAACTGGCCATGCTGGGCATTCAGCTCGTCACTCAGCTGAACGTGCTCATCAAGACATCGCGGATTCATGGACGAACGAATGCCGCGCTCGACAAACCCGTGGACTCCATGCTCACGTTGGTGAAAACCCTGGCGGCGGATCATCCGGTCGTCTTGCGGCTGCAAAACGATTTTTTGTTTCTGGGAGACAGTCACTTGAAGATGAGCTCGCAACAGATGGCCGTGTTTGCGAGCATTATTGAAGCCCTGAACAAGTGGCACATCGGCGGGGTGTCGTTCGCCTCGACGGCCGACTCGAAGGATTTTCGAGAATTTGCCTATCTCTTCGTCAGCCTGGACCCGGACACGCATACCCTCGCCGAACTCCAGGAAGCCATGCAGGCCGCGGGCATCAAGGGCATTGAACTGGAAGAGCCTCGCTCGCTTCAACTTCAGCATCTGAACGACGCGGAGTTGGCCGGAGGCAATACCGGGGCGCATACGAATAGCTCATCGAACGGCTCGGAGGGGTCGAAAGAGAAACGGAAGGCCCTGGCCAAAGGTGGCTATGTGAAAGCATCGGCTGCGCTCGGCGACCTGGTCAAGAATACGCGCGGCGGCGGGACCGTCAGCTTCAAACAGGCCAAACGCGCGATTCAGAACATCATCGAGCTGATGATGCAGGATGAATCCACCCTCCTGGGCTTGACCAATCTGCGCTGTCACGATCAATACACGCACAATCACTCCGTCAACGTCTCATTGCTCGCCATGGCCCTCGGCAACCGGGCCGGTTATCCGAAAGTCGAGCTGGCTGACCTCGGACTATCGGCGCTGTTCCACGACGTCGGAAAATGCGCCATCTCCCTGGACGTATTGAACAAACCCGGAGAATTCACGCAGGAAGAATGGGCCGTGATGCGATCGCACCCGATTGAAGGGGTGTTCACCCTCGTCAAATCGCGTGGCATCAACAATGTTCCTGCGCGCATGGCGGCCGCCTCGTTCGAGCACCATATGAACTACGACTATTCAGGATACCCAAAACTCAAGGTGCCCTGGACGCAAACGGTCGCCAGCCGGATCATCACGATCGCCGATTGTTACGACGCGATGACATCGTCTCGGGTGTACCGACGGGAACCCATGTCCCCCGCGAACGTGCTGAAGTTTATGTTTGGAAAGAGCGGTCAGTCGTTCGATCCGATCCTGCTCAAACTCTTCGTGAACTGCGTGGGGATCATCCCGATCGGCAGTCTCGTCCGACTCGACTCCGGCCCTCTGGCCGTCGTCATCAAGCCCGCGCAGGACAAGACCAATGCCGAACGCCCGTTGGTGCGAGTGATTACGGAGGAGAGCGGCGCACCCATCGAGGACGGTCCTGAACTCGACCTCACCGAGCAGGATGCGGCCGGAAACTACGCACACAGCATCCTGCAGCTCGTCGATAACGCCGAATATCACTTCGACACCGGCCGCTACTTCGTCTAGCCTCCTCCGCTCTCTCGCCCTCGTCGGCCCCCTGAATCGCTACCGCTTGCTCTCAGGCGGAGGCCAGTCCATGACGATCTGCCTGCCGCAATAAAAACAGGCCACCCGATATTTAGCCTTGCGGCGCGGATTCGGCATAGAGATAAAAACAACCGGCGTCTCGTCGAACGGACAAACCGGCTGCTGATGCATGAGATGTTCGTCGGCCATCAACTCAAGGGCGGCGTTGTCCCACGGTGGGGTGAGTTGTTCCTGCCCCGTGAGACGCGTGTGCCAGCCGCACCGCTCACAGCGCAGGTCGAATGTTTTCACCCGATCGCGCGTCTGAGATTGGTCGACCGTCTCGACCGGCCCCGGACATCCGGCATGCTCACAGCTGATGGTTTCGTGTTGGAGTGCGCGCACGAAGAGTCGATGGGTCTGCTGTTGCTCCGAAGGTCGCATGAGATCCTTTCTCACCCGCTCGGTGGGAACACCTACCCGGATGTCGGAACGATGGTGAGCGTTGCCAGGCTTATAGCCACCGGCATCCCTCCTGTCAATTCGCCTGCCCCCTCGACGGCGCCCTCCTTGACACGATCACGACGGGCGGCTATCCTCCCGAGGTTTGTGGCAGACATTTTTTTCGGCGAAAGGAGTCCCGAGATGGGTGTGAAGTGGCAAGGAGCAGGCCAGCGCGCGGCAGTGGTCGGAGTTCTCGTCGCAGCGACCCTCGGCCTGTTCTCGACAAGTCCGGCGGCGGAATTCAAGATGGGGGTGATCGATCCTCAAGTGGTTCTGGAAAAGAGCAAAGCCGGTAAGCGGGCGCTGGACGGGTTGCGGGAGTATGTGGCGACACGCCAGAAGCTCCTGTCCCGGGATGAGGAAGAGTTACGCAATACTGAAAAGCAGATCAAGGAGCAGGCCTCCAAGCTGACCGACAACGAAAAGAAAGAGAAGGAAACCTCCTTCCGCGCCAAAATTCAGGATTACCAGAAGCGCGCCCAGGAGTTTAATCAGGAACTGCAGGGCAAGCAGAAGGAACTCGTCGACGACTATATGAAGAAGATTGCCGTCGCCACTCAGGCCGTCGCCGATAAGGGCGGCTATCAACTGGTGCTGGACAAGGGCAGCGAGCAGACCGTGAAGATCGTGATCTTCAACAAAGACACCATCGATTTGACCGAGCAGGTCATCAAGGAATTCGACCGCACGAACAAGTAATACTTATACGCTGAGCAGCTCCCGCCGAATATGCTCCACCAGCCGTTCAAACGCTGGTGGAGCCGGGTCCACCGCCTCCGTAACAAGCTCAATGTCCTGCCCTGATCCGACCCCTAGTCCCAACGCCGCCGCGCGTTTGATCTGCCGCTGATCCCCGATTCGCTTGCCCTGCAGCTTCGGCCAGGTGCCGAAAAACCGCAACAGCGCGATGGCGACCAGGTCTACCGCGACCCGGTCGCCGCTGCAGATTACCAGATCCGTTTTCGACGGGGTGCCGGATGTCGGACCCCCTTCGATCATGGTCGTCGTCCCGTCGGCCACGGTCAGGCCGGGGTGCACAGCCAGATTGATCTCGGCAATGCGCTCGTGCCAGTCACCGGTCCAGAACGTCACCGATGGGCGATACCGGGGATGAACCGCCCCCACAAAATTCTTGAGGCTACAGGAATACTCGGCAAACCGATGGGTCTTGATGACCGGCATATTGATCACCACATCGGACTCGTAGACCGGCCGGGAAAAATAAAACTGCCGGAGGGCCTGAGCCTCAGGGGCCTCGATCTTCACCCAGGGTTCATCTTCCAACGCCAGGACGCGGGCCCCGGCCGCTTCCGCCGCGGCTCGCATCCCCGTGCTCGTCAGGTTGGCGGACGTGGGAAGCCGGATGATTCCCGATCCATCGGCCACCACCACTTCGGCGGCCCCGTTCGCTTTGGCCATGGCCGCCATGACCGCGACCACCTGCGGATTCGTCGTGCATGGAGGCGGCTGGTCGTTCAACACATTGGGCTTCAGCAGCACGCGTTTCCCGCGCATCCCCATTAAATCAAGCCCTCCCAACAGATCGACGGCGCGTGGAAGCATGCGGCGGGGATCCTTGCCGTACACGATCGCGACGATCGACCGGCCGTTGCGCCGATACGGATTGTCGGGGATTGGTTTGAGCGGAACGAGAGGGCCGTCCGGATCGAACAGCAGATGGCCGAGAATGGTCCTGGGGGAGCGCATGAGGGCCGGTAGCAACAGGAGACCGAACCCCGCGTTGTTGAACAATTCGCGCCTGGAAAATGACATACGCTACGGACGCCGGCCCTTCTCGATGGGATACCCGGCGGCGCGCCAGGCCTTGATTCCCCCGTCCATCGAGATGACATTGGTGTAGCCCATGAGGCGTATGCTGTCCGCAGCCAGCACCGACCGGTACCCGCCCCCGCAATACAACACGATGGACTCGTGCTTATCAGGCAGCACCGTTTCAATATCCCGCTCGATGACGCCCTTGCCGAGGTGAATCGCCCCGGCCGCATGGTCCTGCGCATATTCATCATCTTCGCGGACGTCGACGAAATGAAACCGTTCGGCGCGATCCAGCCTGGCCTTCACATCGGCAACGGTACATTCGCGTACGCGTCCCCGTGCCTCCTCCACAATCTTCAAAAACCCCGGGTTATGACTCACGACTCTCCTCCTAATCGAACAACGACTGCTGCGCTGTCGGGCGGCGGAAGGTTCCGGGAACCGGACGGTCGTCCTCGACGAATCCGGCACGACGGCGGCCCACGTCAAATAACTGTTCGACACAGCGCCAGTAAGTCCCGTTCCCATGATGCCGGCTGAAGAACTCGCCCTCGCTCAGTTTCCCCCCACGCACCTCTTGAAGCCGGTGGATGATCTTCGAAATCCGGTCAGGAAACGCTTCGCGCATACGATCCAGAAATACGGCCTCCACATTCCCCGGCATTCGCAACAAGCTGCAGGTGGCCGAAGTCGCTCCGGCTGATTTGGCACGAGACAGCAGCTCGGGAATGGCTTCTTCATTCAAACCTGGAATGATCGGCGCCACGGAGATCCCCGTGGGAATACCGGCCTCCGAGAGAATCCGCATCGTCTCAAAACGTTTGCTGACGGTCGGCGCCTGCGGTTCGACCAGACGGGCCGTCTCGTCGTCGGCAAACGCGATGCTGAAATACACACGGATCCAGGCCTGTTCCTGCAGTTGTTTGAACAGATCGAGATCGCGAACCGGAAGCGCGCCCTTGGTGATGATCCCCACAGGATTCCGGTAGGCAGCACACACTTCGAGACAGGCCCTCGTCAGGCCAAGGGTGGACTCGATAGGCTGATAACAATCGGTGTTGCCGGAAAACACAATCAACTCACCGTCCCAGGTTCGCTTCTCAAACGCCTGCTTGAGAAGATCCGCGGCACGGCGCTTCAGTACAATCTTGGATTCGAAGTCGGAGCCTGCGCCGAACCCCCAGTATTCGTGCGATGGCCTGGCATAGCAGTAGGCGCAAGCATGGAAACAGCCACGATAGGGATTCACACTCCATCGAAACGGAAGGTCCGGGCTGTCATTCCGACTCAGTATCTGGTGCGTGTCGTCTTCAAAGAGCTGAATCTCGACACGCGACGACGGCTCAAGCGCCTCCCGCCGCGTGGATTCAAAGCGATTGGGTGGGTTGGAGACAAGCTTCACGGCCACTATGGTGCCGCCCTCCCCACCCGTTGTCAATTGCCTTTCCCCGGCCTCGCTTGGCGACTGGTTTCATTGACTACGCACGCCTCCGGTGTTAGATTTCTCGCCGCTTCAGAGGGGAGAGTGTATGTACGACCTTCGTGTATTGCGGGACAACCTGGACATACTCCGTGACCAATTGGGGTCACGAGGGAAGGATGTCGCCTGGGAAGACCTGAGAACACTCACGGAAGATCGTCGAACCCGCACCATACAGGTCGAAGAACTGAGGCACCAGCTGAAAAAGGGATCGGACGACGTCGCCCGGCTGAAACGCGAGAAGCAGCCGGCCGATGAAGCTATGGCGGCGATGAAGGCCCTGGGAGAGACGATCAAGAGCCACGAGGAACAACTCCGTGTCGTGGAAGAACAGTTGGCCCATATCGCGCTGCGCATTCCGAACCTCCCCCACGCCTCTGTCCCGGACGGCCGGGATGAGGCCGGCAATATTGAAGTGCGCCGATGGGGAACGCCGCCGCAGCTCTCGGCTCCGGCCCAATCCCACTGGGATCTTGGCGAAGCGCTCGGCATTCTGGATTTCGACCGCGCCGTGCGCATGGCCAAAGCCCGCTTTGCCGTACTGACCGGATTGGGAGCCCGACTCGAGCGGGCGCTCATCAATTACATGCTGGATATGCACACCACACAGCATGGCTACCGGGAAGTGCTGCCGCCGCTGCTGGTCAATCGCACGGCCATGACCGGGACCGGACAATTGCCCAAGTTCGAGGACGATCTGTTTCAACTACGAGATGAAGAACTCTTCCTGATTCCGACCGCAGAGGTGCCGGTCACCAATCTGCACCGGGAAGAGATCCTGGCCGAGGAATCGTTACCGATCCGGTATACGGCCTATACCCCTTGCTTTCGACGAGAAGCGGGATCTTACGGGAAGGACACGCGCGGACTCATCCGGCTCCACCAATTTAACAAGGTCGAGCTCGTCGCGTTCGTAAGACCGGAACAATCCTATGACGAGCTGGAGAGATTGACCTCGCACGCCGAGGCCGTTCTGCAGGGGTTGGGACTTCACTATCGAGTGATCACACTGTGCAAAGGGGATATGGGGTTTTCTGCAGCGAAGACCTACGACATTGAAGTATGGTTACCATCGCAGCAGACGTTTCGCGAAATTTCCTCCTGCAGCAATTTCGAAGCGTTCCAAGCGCGGCGGGCGAACATTCGCTGCCGGACAAAGGCCGGGAAGAAAGACAACAAGCCAGAATTCATTCATACACTGAACGGATCCGGGTTGGCGGTGGGAAGAACCCTTGTCGCCATTCTTGAAAATTACCAGCAACCGGATGGGACGGTGACCGTCCCGACAGTGCTACAGCCCTACATGGGTGGAATTCAGACAATCGAACGATCCTGACGCTGAGTGTGCTACGGCCTGGTGTGGAGGGGTGACGGAGTGGCCGAACGTGCCGGTCTTGAAAACCGGAGATGGGGTAACCTATCCGCGAGTTCAAATCTCGCCCCCTCCGCCATAATTCAATAGTGGCTGCAACGCAAGCCGATTTGCGAGCAAAGTCGGTCACGGATCCCCTGGGCCAGATTTTTTGACAAGCGACCCCATTTCCGCACGGTTAGTGACCTCTGATCTTCATCGCATAGCACGAGGGCCCCTGACCGCAAATTGCGGGCTGCGGGTCGTTGAGAGTCACGGGAATTCGTTCCGGTCCATCTGCGAGTCGGCCAGCCTCCATCCATCGGCACTGCGTCACCCTGGATCCGTAACAGACGAACCGAATCTATCAATACCACGAGTTACATCCGCCGAATGACAAGCGCCTCACGCAGACAGACCTCTCACCCTTTCATACCTATCTTTTCCCACTGAGCGGTTTCCGGATACTGAACATTCCACGCACAACAGATATTAGCTAGGATTGCCCCATGCTCGACCTGATCGGATTGGGTATTCTCGCAGGAGTCGTTCCGGTTTACCTGGGCATTGCGGCGGCCTTGGTGCTTCGTCGTGCCCTGCCCCGGACGTGGGAAGCCGGCCTGATCGGACTCGCCACCGGGGTACTGACCTATCTTTTCTTCGACTTGATGCACGAAGCGGTGGAATTGATGGGAGTGCGCGATCCCTTCTCGTGGCTGCTATTTCTGGGCAGCCTGTTTCTCAGCTTTGTCGGCCTTGTCCAACTCGAACAACATCAATTCCTAAAGGGCCGGCACGCCGGCCAGGCATTGACACTTCCGTTCGTCATCGCGGCAGGCATGGGTCTTCACAACCTGGGTGAAGGACTGGCGATCGGAACCAGTTACGCCGGCGGAGAATGGGCGTTGAGCGGACTCCTTGTGGCCGGTTTCGCCCTCCACAATGGAACCGAAGGGTTCGGCATCGTCGGGGCGGCCGGACAATCTCCGATCGCTCCACGCAAGGCTCTCCTACTCGGCTTGACCGGTGGCGCGCCTACATGTGTCGGAACGGTCCTAAGTGGACTCACTGTGTCGCCTTACCTCTCTCTCGTCTGGTATGCGTTAGCCGCCGGATCACTGTTGTATGTCGTTTTTGCTTTGGTCGCGATGACCTACACCAGTTCTCGCAAGCTCTACATGGCCTACGGCGTCTGGACAGGTATCGCACTCATGGCGATAACGGCCATGTTTCTGACATTAGTCGGCGGACATCGCTCCTGATCACCGCTCCGTTCCTCTTAACTTTTCAAACAATCCCCCGACGGCCTGACGCTTCGCTCCACAGCCCCCTTGACACGCCTTTCTCTATTATGATATTGAGAATCGTACTCAATAACGAGATAGTCTCTGCCAGTACTCTCAGCAGAGGCCCGAGGAATTTAATTCCCAGAGCCCACGGTCATACGATCGCGGGCTTTTTATTTCTTTGCGGGGAAATCATGCACCAAGACCGCCGGGCACGAACTATCGATACATCCATCATCGGGATCGTCTCATCCGGAAACCAGCCGCTTTCGATCAAAGCATCGCGGCAACAGTCATTGACTGACAGCCTGAGGACCAAGCCACAACCTTTCTGGCCGACGCCGCAGATCACGCCGCTCAATTCCGTTACCCCGGCGGCACGCTTGTCGGCCCTGCTATCCAAGCACAGCGGGAATCGCCTGACGTTGAAGGAACTCTCCACTCTCCTGGGGTACTCGGAGAAATACACCTCCGAGATCTTTCGCAAATATATGGGGCTCTCCTTTTCCGAATACCTCAAGCAACTGCATCTCGACAAAGCAACGACACTCCTCAAGGACCAGAATCTCACGATTGCCCAGATTGCGGAATCGGTGGGATTCAGCGACGCGTTCGCGTTCAGCCACTTCTTCAAACGAGCCATCGGATGTTCGCCGAGCGAATTTCGAAAACAACAGACGCCGGAAGCAGGTTTGAGATGAACGACAAACGCGAGTCTCTGGCGCGAATGGGAGGATGGCTGGTTTCGCTGACCCTGCATGGCCTGAGTCTCGGGACCGCGTTGGTCCTCGCGGCTGAATTCTCCATTCTCCCGGAGCCGCGCCCCTTCCGCTGGGACGTTACAATGGTGAGCGCGCCTGCGTTACAACCTGTCGCAGCGGACTTACCCACCCCCTTTTCCGCATCGTTCGTCTACCCTTCCGTCATGCCGAGGGACAGGTCTCCACGGCAGGTCCGGTCCCGTCCGAACGCCGCCAATACCGAAGCGGCTCGCCCGCTGGAGGCTCGTTCCGGAGTCGTCTCACCTGCGCAAAATGGATTCGTCCGCCCACAAGCTACCGAGAACCCCTCCCTGGCCATCGACAGTGCCTCGCCTGTCCTTCATACCCCATCAACGGACCTCACGTCCGACGAATCAATGCACAAGGCGTCTCAAACCACACCTGTAGATCTTCCAATCACCACCACGGAGCCGTCCGAAGTACCGCCCCCGACCGTCGATGCAGCCGAAGTATCCCTCACGACCTCCATGCCTTCCATTCCTGAATCGATCCGACTCGTCAATCGTCCGACGCCTCGCTCCCGCGAGGCCACCGTCTCACGGGTGCTCCATGCCGATTACGGATGGCTCGCCGAAATGTTGTTCGCAAAGGTCGAACAGAGCAAACGCTACCCGACATTCGCCAAAAGCCGTCGCTGGCAGGGCAATGTCATGCTTCAAGCCGTGATCCATGAAGACGGCAGCATCAGCGACATTACGATCGTCACGCCATCGGGCCACTCAATTCTCGATCTCGACGCGATCGCCCTGCTCGAACAAGCGTCTCCAATCCAGTTGAAGTATCCACTCGGTCAATCCCATGTTGTCGTCCACATCCCCATCGGCTACCGCCTGGAATAGGATCCATCATGCAGAATGAACAGACACTTCCCTGTCTCAGGGCCTTCGAGGAACATCACAACGATCTCTTGAGGTTCTTCACCCACAAGCTCGGCTGCCGTGATCTCGCCGCCGATTGCACTCAGGATACCTACATGCACCTCGTGCGCATGAGGCCTTCAATCGATGTGCAAAACCCGCGAGCCTTCCTGTTTAGGGTCGCGGCCAATCTCGCGGTAGACAATCTGCGAAAACTTCGCACCCGTCGGGGGGCGCTCAGCATCGAACCACCTCCTGAAGAAACAGCCAGTCCGGCCCCGTCGGCCGAGGCTACCTTGGACGCCAAGCAGCGGGTCGCCCAATTGGAAGTCGCCATGCGCGAACTGTCGCCCAAATGCCGGCGGGCCTTGCTGCTCAACAGGTTGGAAGGGAAAACACACCGAGAAATCGCCGACAGTCTGAAGGTGTCCGAGAGTATGGTCGCGAAATATATCGTCCAAGCCTTGCGGCACTGCCGCGCCCGCTTGCATCCGGAGGAATCCACCAGATAATCCTGACTGTTGAAAGCCGAGCGCCATCCGTCTTATAGAGTACGCGTACATCGACCAGGATCCCGTTCAGGGGCAGTCGTGTGCACAACGGTATGATGGATGCCTGACTCGACACCTCCAGATTCCTCCTCTCCACTGGTCGACGAAGCCCTCGCTTGGTTGGTGCGCATCCACTCCGGTCAGGCCTCCGAGGAAGAGCGCCGAGCCTGCACTGCCTGGCGGATGCAAAGTTCCGCCCACCACCTTGCCTACGCAGAAGCAGAAAAGCTCTGGCGGGATATCGGCTTGGTGCCGAATGACGATTGCGCCGGTTCGGCCGACCTGACGGCATCGATGCCGCACGGCACGCTCCCGCGTGCACGACGCGCGATGAAGTGGGGACTGGCCGCTTGTGTTGTACTCGCCGCCGGTTGGCTCTCGTGGGGAATCGTTCAAGAACGACTTGACCTTGCATCGGCCGATTTCCGCACAGCGGTGGGGGAACAACGACACGTCAGGCTTGAGGACGGGAGTCGTATCCATCTCAACACCGATACCGCGGTGGCCATCGCCTTCACTCCGCAGCAGCGAACGATCCGACTGCTCACCGGAGAAGCCAGTTTCACCGTCACTCCCGAGACAGTACGGCCGTTCACGGTCCAGAGCGGAGATGTGAGCACCCGCGCGCTCGGAACGAGCTTTCTGGTTCAGCGCCACCAAGATGCCGTCACCGTGACCGTTACGGAGCATGCCGTTCAGGTATCGGCAACTGACGGCCGCCAGGTCCCCGCAACGGTGGTCCGGCAAAGCGAGCAGATCTCCTACAGTGCCGAGGCCGGACTGGGTCTGGCCCACGCCGTCGACGCCAATGCCATCGCAGCCTGGCAACGTGGGAAAATGATCTTCGAAGCCCAGCCGCTGGCCGCAGTCGTCGAAGAGCTCAACCGATACCGAGCCGGGCGCATTATGATTCTGAACCCGGCGCTTCGCTCACTGAACGTGACAGGTGTGTTCGACATTGGCGACCCGGATGCCGCGCTCCGAATGATTGAACAGACGTTGCGAATTCACGACACCACCCTGACGCCCTACCTCGTCCTCTTGCACTAACAGACACCGCAGTTTTCCTGAGACGTCATCCATCCTCTTCACAATTAGACGCTGTCTTCCGTCATCTCCTTCAAGTTTTTTTTCAACGCACACGATTTCGATTACAAGTTTTTCGGCCCGGTCCGTCTTTACCTAATGAAACGCCGAGTACGCGTCGCTCGGCCCGTGCCCGGATACGTGCGCTTATTCATACCGGACTAATAGAGGGGGAATGATGCATCTCTCATGGCAAGTCGTCGTCACACTCTCCGTATCGGCCGTGCTGGTGCATACGGCCGGAAACCTGGCTGAAGCGCGAAGCGAGCGTCTCACCACGCCGAACAACAGTCCACTTCTCCTTGCGCAGGCCACAGGGGCTGCTGAAACATCAGACACGGTGGACTTCAATATTCCACCGCAGGCCTTGGGGTCCGCCCTCACCGCGTTTGGCGATCAAGCCAACTATCGTCTCTTGCTGCCATCCGACCTGGCTGAAGGAAGGAGCACCAGCGGCGTCAGCGGTCGTCATACTCCGGAGGAGGCCTTGGCGCTGATGCTCGCCGGAACCGGCCTTAGCTATCGAATGACCGAGGCCCGAACGATGACGTTGGAACCAGTGGCGGTCACGCCGATGCCTCCAGCCCCCCTGAGCCAAGACCCAGTACCTACCAATCTCAACATCCAAGCGAAGGCCGCACCCAAGCCGGTGAAGGTGCCGGAAATCGTCGTGAAGGAAGTCGAAGATCGCGGGTATGCCGTCGACGAATCCTCTTCGGCCACGCGTATTCCCGCTCCGATCCATGACACACCACGCTCCGTGGAGGTCGTGACCCGACAGGTGCTGGACGATCAAAAAGTGATTCGTTTCAGTGAAGCCCTCCGGAACGTCAGCGGCGTCTCGCAGTCCAGCACGCAAGGCGGACAAGGCGGTACCTTCATGATTCGGGGCTTCGCCTCCGATCTGAACGTCTTCAAAAACGGCTTCCGGGACGACAGTACATTCAGTGCCCGTGCGCAACGCGACATCATCAACATCGAGAGCGTCGAAGTCGTGAAAGGTCCGCCGTCCTACCTGTACGGCCGCTCTGATCCCGGCGGAGTCATCAACCAGGTCACAAAGGCTCCGTTGAGAAATCCCTACTATTCCGCAGAGATGATCGTCGGCAGTTACGGACTGTATCGCCCCACGATCGACATCGGCGGTCCCCTGAACGAGAGCAAGACGCTCACCTACCGGTTCAACGGCATGTATGAATCGGCGGAGAGTTATCGAGATGGCGTGAAGACCGAACGTATCTTCCTCGCCCCGACCTTCGGGTGGGAAATGAGTTCACGGACGACTCTGCGGTTCGAAGCCGAATACATGTACGACCGAGCGCCCATCGATCGAGGGCTCGTCGCCATCGGCAACGGGGTCGCTCCGATTCCGGTCTCGCGCTTCCTGGGCGATCCCTCCCGCAAGCTGGAGACCCATCATGGGAAGGCGACTATCACTCTGTGGCATGACATCAGCAGTATGTTCCGGTGGCGAACCGCGTTCAGAACCGCCGTCACCAGCGGCCGCTATTCAAGCCTTGAATCCAACTTCCTGGTTGGAGCCGAGAGCGACGGCATCTTGAATTTGGCGAGGTATGAGATTCCGACGACGGTCCAGAGCCACTACTTGCAAAATGAACTCCATGGCAACTTCACGACCGGCTCGATCAAACATAAAACGATCATCGGAATCGAACTCGGCCGAGAGAACTCATCGGCTACGGCCTCGGGAGATTTCGGCGGCGACACGAGCACGCCGGGCGCGTTCAGCTATATCAACATATTCAATACCAACGACCGGTTATTCTTGAATCCGGCCCTCACCAAATTCAGTGACGCCAGCCAACAGAACAACATCCTGGGTGCGTACTTCGGCGACCAAGTGGACCTGCTGGATAACCTGCATGTGCACTTCGGCGGACGGTTCGACCTCTTCGATCAAACCATCACAAATCATCCCGACGATTTTACCGCCACCAGCAGCCAAAACAACAAAACCGATTCAGCCTTCAGTCCCTCAGTCGGTGTGGCCTATCAACCCTGGAAGCCGATTACCCTCTTTGCCAACTATACGGAGTCTTTCGCGCCGCAAAGCGCAGGTTCCAGGAGCATCAACGGCAACCTGTTCAACCCGGAACGCGGCAAGTCCTATGAGGGCGGCATCAAATATCAGGCGTTCGGAGGACGGTTACGTTCGACGGTCGCGCTCTTCGATACCAGGAAGAAGAATGTGCTCACGGCCGATCCGCTCAACGGCTTTTTCTTCTCCGTTGCGACGGGAGAACAACGCAGCAAAGGCGTGGAGTTCGACCTCGCGGGCCAGATCCTGCCCGGATGGGACATCATTGCAAACTATGCCTACATCGACGCGCGTGTGACCAAGGATCTCCTGTTCGCCGAGGGAAGTCGGGCGCCGAACAGCGCCTTGCACCAGGGAAGTGTGTGGACGACCTATTTTTTCCAGGAAGGTGTCGTGCAGGGTTTCGGCGCCGGTATCGGGATGTACGCACAGGGAAAGCGAAACGGCATTTTCCAGTGTCAGGATCCCGCCAATTGCCAAGCACCATTCGAGATGGCCGGGTATGTCCGCATGGACGCCGCGCTCTACTATCGGAAGCAGGAAGTCTTCAACAAGACCAACCTGTTGGCAGCCATCAATTTCACCAACGTGCTCGACCATCGCTATTTCAGCGGTGCGCAAAACTTCCGCGAGATCGTGTACACGGGCGCGCCGTTTACAGCCATCGGATCCCTCAAGTTCGAGTTTCACTGACCTCGTCGCCCTTCCGACTGCCGCAACCGCAACAGGGGAGTCTCACATCGAGACTCCCCTCCTCCTTTCATGATCCCACGGGCCGGCTCACAGACACAGGCAATCCTCGGGCCGCAGGTCACCCCAGAGCCGCCGCGACGAACCACGTCATCAGTCGGGTTATTTCACGGAATCAGAGGACGGACAGGTGAGGAATTTCTTGAACTTTGAGAGGGGAAAGACCACCAGCTCTCCGCAGCGATGGCACTTCACGACCACTCCTCGCTTCTCGAGCCGAGCCGTGAGTCTGCCACAGAGACACCGTATGTCTTTCCCCGTCTGAGAGACTGCCACTTTATTCACCATGGTTGGTTTCTACCCACGCAGGCGGTCACTGCCCCTTCTTATTAGGACGCATGAGCGACACAAAACCCTACCCTCTGGCTCCCTGTCTCCGGACCGATCCGCCCTTGCCCTCCTTGTGGCTCCAAGGTGTGGTTTCAGGCTGGTCACGCGTCTTATTAAAAAGGGGCTCATGGTGTTCGCCACAGGCGCGAATCTCCTGCACCGGCCGCCGAGGGAGACCGGAGACAGACAATGATCGTCAGCCAGCTCCAACCCGTGCGCGTGCCTTCGAACACGTCCCGTCCGCAGACTTCCGCGCCCCCAGCGGTCGCGGCCTTGCCCCAGCCTGCCCGTAAGGTCTGGCGAAAGGTATGGCTAAACCTGCACCTCTATATCGGCCTGTTGGGCGGCGCGCTCTTCGTGCTGACGAGCCTCACCGGCAGCCTGTTGGTGTTCTACAAGACGATCGACGAATGGGTGAACCCGGAGCAATTGATCCGGACAGCCGGCAGCGATCAATCCCTGAGCGACATCGTAGCGGGCGCCCGGACCGTGCATCCGGATTGGTCTCCCCCTGACACTCTCATCTTTCCGCTCCACGAGCGTGACACGTTCCATGCCTGGTTCAAGGATCCTGCTGCCACTCCTCCCGAAGAGCGCTGGCACGTCGTCGCCGTCGACCCGTCCACCGCCCGTCCTCTGAGCGATCGGCAGTGGGGCAATTTTTTCGTCTCATTCATTTACGAATTGCACCAGGAGCTCTTGCTCGGGAAACCAGGCGAGATCTTTGTCGGGATCATGGCCGTTTTTCTCCTCGTTTCGATCGGGACCGGGCTGTATCTCTGGTGGCCCGCCCCGGGCAAACTGCGCCGTGCCCTGTCGTTTCAATCCGGCGGCAGTCCCATCAGGAGACACTACGACGTGCACAAACTCACCGGCCTGGCCGGCGCCCTCCTGCTAACCCTGCTCGCCTTGACCGGGTTCTATTTGGAGTTCCCCGACGCCGTCACCTCGGTCGTGCGCTGGTTCTCACCTGTGCGGGACACCTTGCCCGAACTGCAGCCACAGTCCGAACCGCAGGCCGCCGTATCCAGGATCCAGCCCGAGCAGGCCATCGCAATCGCCCGCACCGCCTTCCCTGACGCCAAGCCGATGTGGATCGGCTTACCGCAACATGAGCGGGACAGTTATTCCGTGGGGCTTCGTCAACCGGGAGAAGTCCGACAGACGGGGGGGCAAACCGAGGTGTGGATCGATCAGTACAGCGGGGCGGTGCGACGGGTCCAGGATTGGCGAGAGTTCACCGGTGGGGAAATGTTTCTCGCCTGGCTCTTCCCGCTTCACAACGGCGAAGCGTTCGGCCTGACCGGACGCTGGCTCGTGTGCGTCACAGGCTTCATGCCGTTGATCCTGTACGTGACGGCGTTACGTATGTGGTGGCTGAAGAGAACCGCACGATTGCGGCAGCGAAGCAGATAACGGGCGGTGCCGGCGTGGAACGCCGGCAGACGACGCTCACGCCATGGCCGGTGATGCCGGTTGAGAGCGGCAACCGGCACAGAGCCCGTACAATTCGAGATTCCGGCCGGTGAGATGGAAACCGTTCGACGACGCGACCTGCTGCCGCAACCCTTCGATGGCCGGGTCTTCAAACTCGACGATATGACCGCAGCCTGTGCAGATCAGATGATCGTGGTCTCCTTTCGCTGAAATGTTGTCATACTGCGTTTCTTCGCCGAAGCGTCGCGTCTGCGCGAACCCGTTGTCACACAACACCCGCATCGTCCGGTAAATCGTATTCAGCGGGGCCCGACGCCCGTTTCGATTGAGGAATCCATACAAGCTGCGGATGGTGATGTGATCCTGTGTGAGAAAGGCCATCACAATCTGTTCCCGCTGTGGGCTCCATCTCAAACCGGAACGCCCCAGGCTCGACCGGACCCGCTCGAGCGCTTCTTGAGTCGCGAGTGCTCGCTTTCCGGACACAGTATCCGGAAGTGCCGATTTCCTGACTGCAGCAGTTGCACGATTCACCTGTCGCCCCCCTTCGCTCGTCCAGTCCTTGCTGAGTAAGACGTATGCGGGGGCTTCGACCACACCCCAATATTCGGCTCCATCCAAATGCACCTGGAAATCGAACATTCCCTTTTGCGTCTGCCCGCCACTACTATCCAACCGCCGCGAATCACGATCGCACAACCCTGTTCTGCGACGGAACCATACTGAATGGAAGCACGTACCCACCTGGAAATGTCGACGCTGATCCGAGATCACGGCCACGACCTGCAGCAATTCCTGACTCGCCGCCTGGGCTGCACGGAAACCGCCAAGGACCTGGTCCAGGATACGTTTGTTCGCCTGCTGCAGAACAGGTCAGGCGAGGTCCTCACCAATCCGCGCGCCTTTCTCTTTCGCATCGCCACGAATCTCGTCATCGACCACCATCGTCGGCAGCAATACCGCGAGACCGTGACGCTCGACAATCCTGAACGCCCGATCGACCAGGCAGATCCCGCGCCCTCGATTGAAACCGTCGTCTGGTCGAAACAGCAGGTCACACACTTGAAACTGGCTATCGATGAACTTCCCCCCAAATGCCGGCAGGTGTTTGTGCTCATCAAATTTCACCACTTGAGCCATGCCGACGTGGCCGTCAAGCTGGGCATTTCCCAAAGCACCGTCGTCAAGCACATGATCAAGGCGGTGGACTTTTGCAGAACCCGACTCCAGGATCTCACATCCTGAATGTGCCGACTGAATAGATGTTCTCCTCGCCTCGCTCGCCTACTGTTAATGGGAACCTGTCGAAGCGGAAGATGACAGGGTAACGACCGACGCGCTACCATGACCATCTCGATGAACACACCGGAACGCGACAGCCTCGCCTCGACTGCATCCGAGTGGCTGGTACGAATAGAGTCCGGCACGATCACGGCCGACGAGCGGCTGCGCTTGGCTGAATGGCTCTCGTCCGATCCTTCCCATCGGGAGGCCTATCGGGAGGCTAAACGCTTCTGGCACGAGCTGGACAATATAGATCCCGACGACATCCGCGAGTTCGATCGGTACCTTACAGAGAACACGATCACCGATCCGCGGGGAACATCCCGCTCTTGGCGGCGTGTTGCGGCGCTGGCGGCAAGCCTCGTGCTCGTCGCAGGCATCGGTCTCTGGATCACGACCGCCTGGTTGCCGCTCGGCGATTACCGCACGGCGGTGGGAGAAGAGCGAACGGTCACCCTGGCCGATGGATCGATCGTACAGCTGAATACGGATACGGCATTGTCCGTGTCGATGACGGAACAGGGACGGAGGCTGACGCTCCATCGGGGAGAAGCGTTCTTCACCGTCGCGCCGGATGCGACTCGCCCCTTTGAGGTCGAAGCCGGCAGGGGCACAATCCAGGCGTTGGGGACGGCATTCAACGTGAGAACAGGTCCCGATCGCACCATTGTCACGGTCACCGAACACAGCATCCGGGTCCGCTTGGGACAAGAGACATTCGCCGACGTGCACGCGGGAGAACACCTTCGGTATCGGCCTGATGGAGGGATCGACCGGGTTGAAGCCGCGGATTTGAACCGCGCGCTGGCCTGGCGCCACCATCGCCTGATCTTCGAGAACCAACCCTTACCCGAAGTCCTCGCTGAATTGGCACGATACCGTTCCGGCCGGGTCGTCATCTTCCGTGATGAGTCCCTGAAAACCCTGCCCGTCACCGGCTCGTTCGACACCGAGCGATTGGATCATCTCCTGCCCGCCATCGAAGAAAGCCTTCCCGTCCGGATCGTCTCGTTGGCCGATCGCGTCATCCTCCTGTATCGGGGCCTCCCCAGGAAATCCTGAAATTTTCTTCGCGCACTAGACCTTTCTTCCGTCCCGTCCGTCGTAGTGAGTGGGCCGTCAAGACGGCCGCATCACCCATCGCCCCACGACGGAAAGGACCAAGCAATGTTCCGAACCATCACGACGCTCCGCACTCGTCGGGAAGCCTCATCCAGACCGGGCTCCTGCACCACGATTCACATACTGCTCTGCAGCCTTCTCCTCATGCTTTCCAGTCAAGGCTCCTGGGCCCACGCGCAAGAGCCGTCTTCCACGGCCTCGCGATCCTTTGCAATTGCCCCTCAGCCCCTGTCTTCTGCCCTGCTTCAGTTTTCGGACGCAACAAACATCGAAGTGCTGTTCGATGCGACCATCGCCCGCGATCTCCAGACGCAAGGCGTTTCTGGAGACTACGCACCGGAGGAAGCCTTGCGGATGCTGTTGCACGACACGGGCCTCTCCTATCGCACCACGAGCGCCGGAAGCGTCACCCTCGAGCAGGCCGTCGGCTTTCCGGCTCTGTCGGCTCCGACGATTCAAAGTCCGTCGACAGACCCCATGCCTCAGGCTGTGCCGCGTCCCGCTGCTCAGAAATCGGTGAAGGTCCCCGAGATCGTCGTGAAGGATATCCGTGAACGAGACGACGATACCCAGTCGTATGTTGCGGAAGAAGCCACCACGGCCACCAGAACCGACACGCCGATTCGCGACGTGCCGCAATCGATTCAGGTCATCACGCGCAAGGTCATCGAAGAACAACGCACCTTCCGGCTCCAGAACACGCTGGAGAACGTGTCCGGCATCAACGCCACGGAGTCTGCGGCCTCCCTCTATGACTCGCTCATCATTCGGGGCTTCAGCGCGACGGATCGCAGTTACTTTCGCAACGGCTTGCTCGATCCCTTCGCCCAATTCACCGCCTCCGACACCTACAATATCCGACGGCTTGAAGTCCTGAAGGGTCCGGCGGCCGTCCTCTACGGGCAGGGAGATCCGGGCGGTGTGATCAACATCGTGACGAACAAACCCCTGCCGAATGCAGGCTATTCAGCCAATGTCACGTTAGGAAACTTCAACTTCTACCGATCCGAGCTTGATGCCACCGGCCCGCTCAATGCCGATAAGACCGTCTTGTATCGATTAAACGTAGCCGGGCAGAAAGCCGGCAGTTTTATCGACTATGCCAATCGCGATCTCGCAGCCATCGCGCCGAGCATCACCTGGCTGATGAGCTCACGGACCACGCTGACCGTCGAAGCCGATTATCTCAGACGGTGGAGCAATGACCCCTACGGCCTGCCGGCTCAAGGGACCATTCTCCCCAACCTCAACGGGCCCATTCCACGCAACCGTTCCGTGACCCTGGGAGACTTCAGTACGTTCAACCGTACGTCATATCGCTTCGGGTATGACCTCACCCATCAGTTCAACGACAAGTGGTCCATTCGCAATGCGTTCAGACATACCATCGTGGAGGACGACAAGAATAATTTATACGCAGGCGGATTCTTTCTGGAGCCGGACGAACGCACGTTCCAGAGATTTCAGGTCCTGCAACCGGCCGTAGCCCGCCGGCACGCCAATTCGATGGTGACCAACGTGGTGGGCCATATTCGCTTTCTGGAGATGGACCATACGTTGTTGACCGGTGTCGAATTGCGGCAGGAGAAGACCGATCAATTCATCTTCACGTCGGGTTCGGCCCCGTCACTGGATCTCTTCGCGCCGAACTACTCACTGAGCCCGCTGCCCTTCGACGGAGACCGGGTCAGTTTCCAGGCCGACAACAAGACCGCGGCGTTCTACGTGCAGGACCAGATCACTCTTCTGCCGAACCTGAAGTTCATGGGCGGCCTGCGTTTCGATTATGTGCATCAATCCACGCAATCGACCACGGCAAGTCATGCGTCGGATAACCATGCGGTCAGCCCGCGCTTGGGGTTGGTCTATCAACCGATCAAACCCATTTCGCTCTATACATCCTGGACCAAGGGGTTTCAGCCGAGTTCCCCTTCCTCCTTCAACCCCAACGGTAACCTGTTCAAGCCGGAACGGTCGACCCAATACGAGGTCGGTATGAAAACGCTTTTCTTCGACAATCGCGTGTCAGCCACCCTCGCCTGGTTTCACCTGACCCGTGAAAATCTACTCACGCCCAACCCTGATCCGGCGCTGGCGCTGCAAGGCTTCTCTGTCCAGACAGGTGAACAACGCAGTCAGGGCGTGGAATTGGACGTGACCGCCCAAATCACCCCGGGGTGGAACATCATCACCGGCTATGCCTATACCGACGCCGAGGTGACCAAGGATAACGATCTGTCACTGGTGGCGAAACGGCTCGCCAACGTGCCCTACAACAAGTTCACCCTCTGGTCGACGTACCATTTTCAGGAAGGCCCGCTGCAGGGCTTCGGATTCGGCGGAGGACTGTTCGCCTATAGCAGTCGCAATTCCACCATCTTCGAAGGGCAAGTGGACATGCCCGGCTACATCAGAGCCGATGCAGCCCTGTACTACAATCGGGATCTGCAGAAGGGCAATTGGCTGGGAGCGAAGGGCATGAATGTCGCGCTCAATATCCGGAACCTTCTGGATCAGCGATACGTCGCCACCTCCTACAACGGCTCATCGCAGTTCTTCTTCGGCGAGCCTCGGACGGTGCTGGCCACAGTTGGATTGCGATTCTAACGCACTTCCGCCGAGAAGAAGCCGGGCGAATAACCGATAGTGATCTGTCATTCGCCCGGCAATCCCTTGAGAGTCACCACCACTGAACCGCTCAAAAGGAATTCCATGCATTACCTCGCGCCTATTCTTCTCCTCTTCCTCTCCGGCTGCGTCGAAGGCCGGTGGGTTCATCCGGAGAATACCGCAGACCAAACCGCACAGGACTGGGAACACTGCAAGGCTGAGGTGCTCTCAGGGCAGGAACATAACAAAGAAACCCTGGCAGGCGGCATCAACCTGAGCGGCTGCATGCATGGTAAAGGGTACGCCTACGTCGAAGACCGCCGGCCGCAGGCCGTGGCCGACACCTCGACGCGACACTGAGAACAGACGTGAGGACGCGCAGAGTTACCACCCATCATCCTACCAGCCCCTTCAAAACATAAAGTATTGCTACAAGATATGACACCAACTGCCTGCACCATCAAGGCAAGGCACTATTCTATAAAAAACTTCGCCCATGGGTGCGGAATGGGCAGGCTCGTACGTCGTATGTATACGGGTCTGTGCGTCCATCATCCATGTGGCCTCACGACCATCACACGTCGCCGAACAGAAAGGGATGGTTCCGTGGAGAGTCTCAAAGGTTTTGTCGATTACGGCATTATCGGTCTGCTCTTAGTCCTGAGCATGTGGGCCATAGCGGTTGCCGTGGAACGGTGGGTCTTCTACCGTCGCATCGATCTCCGTCGATACCGCTCGGAGCAGGAATTCGAAGTAGCCCTCACGAAACGATTGGTCGTCATCGGCACCGTTGCGGCCAACGCCCCCTACATCGGTCTGCTCGGGACCGTGCTCGGGATCATGTTGACGTTCCATACCATGGGCACATCCGGTGCCATGGCCGTCCAGACCATCATGGTGGGACTGAGTCTCGCCCTCAAGGCCACGGCGGTCGGGCTACTCGTCGCGATTCCCTGCGTCGTTCTCAACAACGTGCTTCGTCGGCGCGTCACGGAACTCCTCACCCAGTTCAAGGTTCAACATGGGACGTGACATCGACCAGATCAATGTCATCCCTCTGGTGGACGTCATGTTGGTCTTACTGGTGATCGTCCTGACCACGGCGACTTTTATCACCACCGGCCAGGTACCGGTCCAACTGGCCAAGGCCAAGGAATCCGGAGACCGAAAGGACGTACCGCTCGTGATTACCCTGACGGCCGAAGGCTCGCTCTTCATGAACGACCAGCCGGTGCCGCCCGACGGACTACGGATCGTGCTCAATCCTCATCCACGCGAATCTTCCGTGCTGGTGCGCGCCGACCGGGTGACGGTGCTGGATCGATTTGTGGCTGTGGTCGATGAAATTCGCGGACTTGGATTTCAGCAGGTCAACTTGGAGGTGGTACGTTCATGAGCCTGACAGCCCACTGGGACTCGTCGCCGCGCCAACGTACTTCGCTGTGCTGGGCGTTCTCCATGACGACGCACGGCCTCTTCGTGGGCATGGCCATGATGCTCCTCACCGAACTGCCTCCGCCGCCTCCGCCCACCTTCAAGTGGGATGTCGCGGTCGTGCAGTCTCCGCCTCCTGCGGCCGAACCGGCTCCTCCCCCTCCCGTCGAATCGCAACCACCGCCCACACCGCAGCCGGTCACGCCGCCGACCCCCAAGCAGGTTCAACCGGTGAAGACCCAGCCCGTGGTCCGGCCCGTCCAGCCCACCCGTGAGGTGCAGCCGGTTCAACAGATCCAGCCGGTCCAGGAGAGCATGCCTGTGCAGACCGCTCAGGCCATTCAACAGGTCACCCAGCAGCAAGTGGAAACGGTCACACGGCCGATACAGGAGGCGGTCAGTCCTACGTCTGAAGTGGTGCAGACCGTCGTAGAAAGCACCGCGCTAGTCGAAGAATCGGCTCCGGTCGTACAGCAGTTCTCGGCGCCTCAAGCCGTGGCTTCAGCCGAACCGGTCAGCCGACAGGCAGAGCCCATCACTCAGGCGGCCGCCGTCGTGAGCGACACCCCGGCGATCGAGTCGGCACCCGCACCGGTGGAAGCTCGTCAACAGATTCAACAGGCCGTCGTCCAGCGCGAGATCCAATCGGTACAGCATCGGGTCGTGCAGCAGAGAGCGGTGCAAGGCCGTCCGGAGGCCCAAGCTGACTTCGGCTGGCTTGGCCAGGCGGTCTGGTCTTCGGTCGAGCAACGCAAGCGCTACCCGGCGGAGGCGAAACGGAACCATTGGGAAGGGCGCGTCATTTTGCGCCTGACGATCGAGCAGCGAGGAGCGGCGGTCCATTTGCTTGATCTGGTGCTGGAAGAAAGCTCCGGACACAGCATTCTGGATCGACACACATTGGACATGGTGCGCAATGCCTTTCCCCTACAGGTGAAACATCAATTGGCGCAATCGAAAGTGCATCTCAATCTGCCGTTTTCATATCGTATGGAATAATCACCATTCTTGACCGACCTATCGGAGGGACTCATGTTGTCACGCCGCCATCTCTTACAATCAGTCTTCGTTGTTACCGCCGCTGTCGCCGCCTCTCTCTGCTGGAACGCCGCGCCCGCTTCTGCGCAACAGAACGGCGATAAACCGTTTCACGCGCTGGTGACCGATGCGAAAGACATGCAAACCGACCTGAAGAATGTGCTTTTTTACTGGGAAGAAAAGGTCAGCGAAACCTCGTTCATCCCCCACGAATTGAAGCACCTGCCGGTGAAACGCGGCACCGCCACGGTGAACATCAAGTTCGACGGCGTCAAACAGGTCGAAGTCACTCCCGGAGCGGACAAGGGGCTGCCGACACTCCACATTACCTTGACCAACGGCAAGACGGGCGACTTTCCCCTGGCGATCGACGGCAGCTTCAAAGGCGACTCGGATTTCGGACAGGTTGAACTGCCGGTCCACGGTCTCAAGAAGCTCGAGTTTAAGTAAACAACACCGGGGCTCGTTCCCGATCGATAGTTCGTGAAACGTCGTTCCTCTCTCGTCCGCAGAAAACAGCCTATGCCATGAAGCGCCAAGTTTCTCGTTTGTGACGATTCTGGTTTGACGTTGTACGTTTGACGATTCTCTCGTTTCACGCTGTAGGAGCCAGGACCAGCCACACCGCTCATGACGCTCCGTCGTACCACCTACCTCGTCATCTTCGCGTTGCTCGCACTCTCCGCGATGCTCGCCGTGAAATGGACCGTGCTGACTCCGGTCCCTGCCTCAGAAGTGACCGAAAGCGTGCCGGCAGGGACGGCCGTCGTGCTCGCCCCGGTCACTGCCGAGGCGATCCGGCACACGATCAAAGCCGTCGGCACCTTGCGGGCCAATGAGAGCATCATGATCCGTCCGGAAATCGCGGGACGAATCCGCCAGGTCTGGTTTCAAGAAGGTCAGACGGTGGAGAAAGACCAACTGCTCATCGAAATGGACGATTCGGAACTCCAGGCGGAACTGGCTCAAGCCGCGGCGCAACTCAAAGTCAGCCGCCTCACCTACGAACGGCTCAAACGACTCGACCTCGACGGAAAGCGGTACGTGACGAAACAGCAACTCGATGAAGTGGCCGGCGCGCTGCAAGTCTCTCAAGCCAACCACGCGCTCTATGCGACCAGACTGGCCAAAACGAAAATTCGCGTTCCCTTCACCGGCGTGACAGGCATCCGGCGCGTCTCCCCCGGCGACTTCGTCGGTGCCGGCCGGGATCTCGTGAACCTGGAAGATCTCGACACCTTGAAGATCGATTTCAAGGTGCCGGAGACCATGCTGCGCCATCTGGCACCGGGTCAGTCCCTCGAACTGACCACGGACGCCTATCCGGGGGATACATTCCACGGCACGGTGTACGTGATCGATCCTCAGGTCGACCCGAGCACGAGGTCCGTGCAGGTGCGGGCGAGAATTCCGAATCCACAGCTGCGGCTCAGACCCGGCATGTTCGCGCAAGTCCTCCTCACGTTCGGACAGGAAGAGCGGGCACTGCTGATTCCGGAAGAGGCCGTCATGCCGAAACAGGACAAGGCCTACGTCTACCTCGCCCAGGACGGAACCGCCCAACAGCGAGAGGTCACGCTGGGCACCCGCACCAGGGGCTTCGTGCAAGTACTGGACGGACTCACGGAACAAGATACGGTGGTCCGGGTCGGCCACCACAAGCTGCAGAACGGCGATTCCATTCTGGCCCTGTCCTCGTCGCCTCACTAACGACAACCTATCGGACCTCCCCATGAGACTCTCCGCCCTCTCCATTGAGCGACCCGTCCTCGCCGCCGTCGCGACGCTCCTGCTGATGCTCTTCGGACTGCTCTCCTATTCCCGCTTGCCGGTCCGCGAGTATCCCGACACCACCTTCCCCATCGTGTCGGTCATGACCGTCTATCCGAGCGCCGACGCCCAATTGGTGGAAACGGATATCACCTCGGTGCTGGAGGATGCCCTCAGCGGCGTGGAAGGGCTCCGGACGTTACGCTCGACCAGTCGTGAGGGACTCTCCACGATCGGTCTCGAATTCTCCTTGACGCGCAACCTGGATGCGGCGGCCAACGACGTGCGCGATCGTGTGACGAGAGTGCAATACCTGCTTCCGCAGGGCATCGAAGCGCCCTTGGTGATGAAGGAAGACAGCGACTCCGACGGCATCATGTGGCTGGCGCTGATCAGCGACCGCCACACCGAACTGGAAATGACGGACTTTGCAGAACGGCAGCTGAAGGATCGACTCGCGCCCCTGCCCGGCGTCTCCAGCGTCATGCTGGACGGAGGACGCCGATATGCGATGCGTGTCTGGCTGGATCCCGACCGACTTGCCTCGCGGCTCCTCACCGTACAGGACGTCGAAGATGCGCTCCGGACTCAAAACGTCTCCATGCCCACCGGCCGGATCGAAAGCACCCAGCGGGAGTTCAGCGTGCGCATGGGCGGAGGGCTGGAGAAAGCGGCGCAGTTCAATCAACTGATTCTGGCCTATCGGGACGGCTATCCGGTCCGGCTGCAGGACGTGGGTGCCGCGGAGATCGGCCCGGAAGACGATCGGAAACTCGTGCGCGTGAACGGCAAACCCGCCATCGGCCTCGGCATCATGAAACAGTCGAAGGCGAATACGCTCGAAGCGGCACGCGCCGTCAAGCGCACCATCCCGGCCATGGAGGCGTTGCTGCCGGAAGGGATGCAGCTCGTCACGGCGTTCGACAGCTCGATCTACATCGAGCGGTCGCTGCATGAAGTGTACGAGGCCGTCGGCCTGTCCGTGCTGCTCGTCGTGCTGGTAGTGTTCCTGTTCTTGCGCAGCGCCCGCGCCACACTCATCCCCGCCGTCGCCATTCCAGGCTCCATCCTGGGCACTTTCGTGATCATGCAGATGACCGGCAGCTCGATCAATACGATCACCCTGTTGGGATTCGTGCTGGCCATCGGATTGGTGGTAGACGACGCCATCGTCGTGGTGGAAAACGTCTACCGCCGCATTGAACAGGGGTTGAGCCCGACGCAAGCCGCAATCGAAGGCAGCCGGGAAATCGGGTTTGCGGTCATCTCAACGACCCTCACGCTTGCGGCGGTCTTCTTTCCGATCATATTTCTTCCGGGTATCGTCGGTCGCCTGTTTGCCGAACTGGGCATCGCCGTCGCAGGCTCGGTGCTCCTCTCAGGGTTTATCGCGCTCACCCTCACTCCGGCCATGTGCGCGCGCTTGCTGGGCAAGACCGGGGGAACCGCGTCCCCGGCGCGAGGCTCCGCGCTGGACGCCTCCGCCTGGCTCCGCTGGCTCACCCATCGATATCGTCTCGCCCTGGAGATCGCGTTGGAAAGGCCCTCGACCATCTTCAGCGGGGCGGTCTTGTCACTGATCGTCAGCGCGGCCCTTATGTTGGGACTCCCGAGCGAACTGGCGCCCCTTGAAGATACCGGTTGGTTTGCCGTCCACGTCAGCGCGCCGGAGGGATCCACGCTCGACTACACAGACCGGTACGCCAGGGACACCGAGGGCACCGTCGCACGGATCCCCGAAATGGATTCCTACTATACGGTGGTCGCGCGAGGCTGGAGGCCGACCCTGGTGAACCGGGCCGTGACCTGGGTGACGCTCAAGGATTGGTCCGATCGCAACCGCGGCCAGCAGGAGATCGTCGATGACGTGCAACCTGCCCTCTCCGCCATCCCCGGTGCCACGGTCTTTGCTCTCAATCCGCCACCGTTTAATCAGGAAGACAGCAAAACGTCGGTGCAGTTGGTGGTTCGCGGCCCCTCCTACGAGGTGTTGGACAAGATCGTGACACAGATCCGGCATGACCTCACCGGAAACCAGGAGGTGGTCAATGTCGAGAGCGATTTGGATTTGAACAAACCGGAACTCCGGGTGGAGATCAACCGCGACAAGGCCGCGGACCTGGGCATTCCGATCGAGACGATCGGCAGGACGTTGGAAGTGTTCCTCGGCGGGAGAAAGGCCTCCATGTTCATGCGCGAAGGCAAAGAGTATCCCGTCATCATGCAAACGCGGCCCCATCAACGCGGCACCAGATCGGATATCGACGGGCTACACGTCCGTGGGACCCAGGGGGATTTGATTCCCCTGAGCAATGTCGTCACGTTGCGGGAAACCGTGGCCCCGAAACAGCTGAACCATTACGAGAAACTGAGGGCCGTCACGATCAGCGCGGGAGTGGGAGCCGATTCGACGCTCAGCCGGTCCGTCGAGTTATTGGAACAGACGATCCGCAAGCACCTGCTTCCCGGTGCAACCATCAGTTATGCGGGAGAAACGAAAGAGTTCAAGGAGTCGTCGGGCAATCTGCATCTCACGTTTCTCCTGGCCCTGCTTGTCGTCTACCTCATCCTGGCCGCGCAGTTCGAGAGCTTCCGCCATCCGATCACCGTCCTCGTTTCGGTTCCCCCGGCGCTGGCCGGCGCACTGCTGGCGCTGCTGCTGTTCCGCGGCACCTTGAACATCTATAGTGAGATCGGGTTGATGATTCTGATCGGCCTCGTCACCAAAAACGCCATCCTCATCGTCGAATTTGCCAACCAGCTGTGCCAGGAGGGAAAAACTCCGCGCGCTGCCATCGTCGAGGCCGCCGTGTTGCGCTTGCGACCCATCGTCATGACGACACTGTCCACCATTCTGGCCGCGCTGCCCTTGGCGATGGCGACGGGCGCCGGCGCGGCCGGACGCTGGCACATCGGCCTGGTCGTGATCAACGGGCTCGTCGTCTCAACGCTCCTCACCCTCTTCCTGGTGCCGGTGGTCTACCTTTTTTTCGCCAGGACCGCTCCGGTCCGACAGTCCGCGCCGGCACCTGAGCCATTTCCGGAAGTCCTGCCACGTCACTCTCCTTCACAAGGTTGAACGTCCGCGCGTGGCAGGTCCGGACGGATGTCTTCCGGATGAGATCACGAAGGACTGTAAACGCGGAGGACCACGGAGTCTTCTGCCTCAGTGGCCGCAAGAGAGGCGTGAAACCCGCATCGGGACCGAACCGTCTGGTTCGTTATGCCGTGGGCGCGCGAATGCCGGCGAGCTGGTCGCCGATCCGCTGGTGTGCGTGGATGCTGTAGACGGCGTCCACGTGATCTCCGACCACCGTATCCACCGACACGAGACCTGTTGTATGGGCCGACCAGTCGACCGGGCCCTTGCCGTGTCTCGCCAAGGTGCTCGTCGTCCACCAGACGTGGATCGGCGCCTGAATCGGATTGGATCGGGTCACGGTCAAGAATCGTGCAACCTCTCGCGCCAGGGCATAACCGAGCTTCAGGGATCCGATCGAGGCCTGGGCCTCCTCATCGGAAAGAAAGTTCCGTTCCCTCGCCCATTGAATGGCATACTCCAGGCGGTCGTCGTCCGGCAGCGACGCCAGATGCTGCTGGAGCGCCTCTCGTTCCTGCTGAGGGATCGACTCGAAATTGCCTCTCCGGTCCTGCCGTATGTAGGCCATTAACTCCTCGACAGGCGTTGCGTCACCGGCCGCAGAGACGGCCTGGTCCGGTTGCGTGTCCAACAGACCGAGAAACGCGACCGCGTTCCCGCCCTGCTCCAGCAGTCGTGCCACCGCCAAGGCAAGGACCCCGCCGTTCGACCAGCCCAGGAGATGATAAGGGCCCTGTCGTTGACGCTCACGAATCAGCCGGGCCTGTCGTTCGGCAAGTTGGTGAATGGAGACATCCTGCCAACGCATGGTGAAGAGATGGCTCAACGACAATCCGTAGACGGGACGTTCATCCTCCATCGAGAGTGCGAGCGGGCGATAGGCCTGAACATGCGTGCCGGTCGGGTCAAAACAAAACAGCGGCGGCGCGGCGCCTCCCTCGTGCAGCACGAGGATCTCCGGTGATATGTCACGACGCTCCCCTTCGAGGTGCTCAGCCAAAGTCGCCAGGGTGGGAAACTGAAACAACTCCATCAGGGCCAGCGGGCGATCGACCAGGTTCTGGATGCGGGCGATCAGCTGAACGGCGAGAAGGGAATGTCCGCCCAAATCGAAAAAATTGTCATGGAGGCCGATCCGGCCAACAGCCAGCACCTCGCTCCACATTACGGCCAGCCGGCGCTGCAACGGCGTTGCGGGAGCCACATACGATTGTCGGCTGACGGCCGACCAGTCGGGCGCAGGTAAGGCCACTCGATCCACCTTGCCACCCGGTGTCCGCGGCAGCTCGGTCAGCGGGAGAATCAGGGAAGGGATCATGTAATCCGGCAGGGTCGAAGCGAGCCAGCGGCGGAAGTCCGGTTCGTCGAACTGCGCGCCCTCTCGAACCACGACATAGGCCACAAGCCTGATCCGTCCCTCAGCATCCTCCCGTGGAACAACCAGACCGGTTCGCACGTCCGGATGACGGCGCAACCGCTCTTCGATCTCCCCCGGTTCGATACGGAACCCGCGCAATTTGACCTGATCGTCAAAACGGCCATGGAATTCGATGGTGCCGTCGCTTCTGACCAATGCTCGATCTCCCGTCCTGTACAGTCTTGCGCCGGGCCGTCCCCCGAAGGGGTCTGGAATGAACAGGCCGGCGGTCCGTTCCGGATCGTCGAGATAGCCGCGTGCCAGCGTCTCACCCCCGATATACACTTCGCCGGGCACGTCAAACGGCACCGGCTCGAGGTGCCGGTCGAGGACGTACATCGACCGGCCCGGCAACGGCCTCCCGATCGGAACCGTATGAAGGGCAAATTCTTCCACTGACAGCGGAGGCTCATACAGGCTCGCGGTAATGGTCGTTTCCGTCGGACCGTAGGCATTCAACCATCGTACGTTCCTGTCGACCTGTCGCCGCCATCTCTTCAGATCCGATGATGCCACCGGCTCGTTCCCCACGATCAATTCGTGCTAGACGCCAAAGATGTACAGCCTATAGACGATGACGGACAGATGGGGAAGGTCTGCGAACTATCCGGTTCAGGAGGTTGGGAAATCGGTCTGTAGCCGCCGGTTGAATCATCACGCGGCTGAGAGTGCAGTCGTCATGAGTTGCTCACAATTCACGACAGCCCCCCATTCGAGGGACACCTCTCGCGGAATGACATCGTTCGATCCCGGCATATACTTGGACCATAACGAGACATGAGGGGCTCACCTAACCAGGAGGCATTGTGAAACAGCGATACACCAAGCGCGAACCGGTCCAGAGCACTTGCATCCTCTCCTGTGAAGGTATGATGGGACAGGGACAGCTGGTGAATCTCTCCGTGCCGGGTTGCCTGCTGAAAACCAGCATGAAACTCAAGGTGGGGCAGTATGTGGACCTGCGCCTATCCTTCCCGACTAGTGCGACGGCCCTGCAGGTCAAATTGGCGGCTGTTCGATGGGTAAAGAACGGACAGGTCGGGCTCGAATTTATCCGGATGTCTGAGACCGACCAAACCCGGCTCCGCTTTCTCGCCGGCTATATCGAGAAACGGACGCCTCAACAGGCTTGGAGTGAGAGGGTTGTCTGCATGGGCACCACCGCGGGATAGCCGGTTGGAGCCCGATCAGCATCCGCCATGGGAATGGTCTCCCCCCTAAGCGTCCCGCATCAAGAGGCTCCTCTCCACGATGGGAATGCGCCCCGAAAGTGCATTCCCATCTCCCCCCATATCTCCACCTCCGAACAACTACGGACTTGCACGACCACCTGACGGCATGGTTGACTGAAAAAGGGTGAAGGTGTCTGCTTTGGTTGTGCCCACCCAGGGCGGCAAGAGGTCTCGACATCCTCCTGGCGGGATCTGCCTTCACCCCCGAATTTATCTTCCTATTCTCTTTGCCCTCCCGGCGCTCTCAGAACCATCCCTCATCTTCAGCTTCCTGGCCCTGGCAATATCTCTCAAATAACATCATCTATATCGCATATGTATTTGATATTTAAATATTACTAGATACAGGCACAAAGGCAATATTTCCGCTTCACCGCACCCCCCTCCTTAGATCACAACCCCTCCCCTCCTCCACGGTATTCTCAGCATCCCGCTTGCTGGGTATTGTTGAGCATGCACGAGTCATTACAAACCCTGCCCCAATCCCCCGGCAGGCTCCCCCAAATGACTCTCCCCTTTCACCGGAGGCACCATGCATAAACAAGTCGGAAGAATCGGATCCGTGCGCCGAGAACTTCATGGTAAGGCCTGCCCGTTCTGTGGAGGGCACAAGTATCAATTGGTGCTCCGTTCTCAGACCTCACCCGGTACCGATGGCCTCTTCGCCCGCTGCAGCCAATGCCAACGAGCCAAGGAACTCGACGAAGATCTGGGCCGTATTCTGTGGATGTAGTGATGTTCGTCCACCCGGTGTCACGACCCACACACACTGCACCACGAGGATTCATGGCCAGTTCGAAAAAGGTGATAAGCAAATCATCCCAACAGAAAGCGCATGCGCTGCGAATGCTTCTGACCAGCGGGGTGATCCGATCCGCCGAGATCGATCCCCCTGGCATGGGAACTTCACACGCACAGATGAGTCCGTCTCGGACCTTGTCTCCGGGGAGATCAGTGTACGGAAAGCTCGTTCACACCACAGACCACAAACGACACATGGGCCTGCTCGCCCAGTGGCAGAGCACTTTTCTCGATATCCTGAAGGAATTCGGAAAAAGATAGTTGAAGATCACGGCACGTCCCCACGTCCACCTCACTCCGCTAAAAAGCCGGCCGCTCCGGCGTCAAAATCATTCGCGAGAATCACTTGAGTGCGCTCCATGCTCTGGGGTATGATCCCACCTCTTCTTCGAGAGGGTTCGTATTCGAAGGATCTAGGCGCGGGAACTCAATACAAATTCTGCGGGTAGCGACTTGCGGAGAGGTGGCCGAGTGGCCGAAGGCACCGGTTTGCTAAACCGGCACAGGTCAAAAGCCTGTCGCGGGTTCAAATCCCGCCCTCTCCGCCACGTCGAACATCAAGAGTTGATTTTTCTTCGGTGATCCTGTAGACAGAAACCCCTCCAGCATCCTGCCGAAATGCCGAGGTAGCTCAGTTGGTAGAGCACAGCCCTGAAAAGGCTGGTGTCGACAGTTCGATTCTGTCCCTCGGCACCATAAAATCGATACTCTAGAAACTCACGGTATGAACGACTGCGCGCGGCCCTCAACTGCTCGCGCACTTCCCGGTTTCCCTCCCGACTTCAAATGGTTTCCGCAGCAAGACAGTGACAAGTCTTCATGTGGGCCACTCGATCGAGATTCTCTGCTCCTAACACCCCCCGCCATTCCCTGTGGACGCGAAACGTTTCAAGTACGGCACGGTCAATTCCCATTCAATCATAGAGACCGCACCAACAGCACTTAGATTTGACAATGGCACGATCGAGTGCGCGACCCGGCAGACACACACCTTAGCCTCAATCAGTGATCACAATTTGCTAGCGCAACAGGCGACGCGAGACACTGACCTCACGAAGACCCGTCGGTCGCTTCTGGTCTAACGGATGGGACACGGTTGAGGGGACCTTACAATTTCTCCGAGGCTGTTCTCGGAAACCGGAAAGAGCGGGCGCCCACCATTTCCCGGCAGAAATGAACCAGGCACACGAGAGAGAGCATGTATCGGCGTCCTGCGATTGGTCTGAAAGTGGATCCGACGGGAGGAGTTTTCACACTCGCAGGGTTGGAAAGAACTTGGAGGAACGTAAATGGGGCCGGTCGTGGAAGAAAAGCGTTGGCGTTTTGGTGCGGGAGGCGGGACTTGAACCCGCACACTTTTTACAGTACAGGATTTTAAGTCCTGGGCGTCTGCCGATTCCGCCACTCCCGCAGTAAAAACTGCCGGGGCGAAATCTAACATCGGGCTCCCGGGGGGTCAAGCTTCCAGGACGAACATCTGCTCATGCCACAACGGCCTGTCCCTCGCGAGACAGGCCGCTGCAGTAGGCGCCTTCTATCGGAACCGGACCGGCAAGCCACCAGGCTTAGGCGGCCTCTTTGTGATCGTCTCTTTTCACCAATGCCTTGCTGCGTTCCACCATGGTGGAAACACCGCTCTTCACAGAACGGCTGAAACGGGTAGCCTGAACCTGCGCCCGCTTGGCATACCGCGCAACATCCCGCCTCGTTTCCGCCCCGGTCTTCGGAGCCAGAAGTAATCCCAGCGCCGCCCCCACAACTGCGCCCCCTCCGATGATGGCTGCAATCTTCGCTGCTTCACGCCCCTTGGTAGACATCGTGACATCCTCCCTTTAGTACCACAAGGTTTACTGTCCACTGACTTCCGGCGAGAGCTATCGATGAGTACAGCATCAACCGTGCCACCGCCGCGCGATGCGGATTCGTTGGGATTTCTGCGTTACGGCGACACCGGGTTAACGACTTCTCATAAAGGGTGCTGTTTTGTGAACAACGGAAGGAGACAACCGTTTCAGAAAAGCGACAGGTGTGCGTAGGGAAAACATCTGAACCGGCGGCAGGCCTTAGCCGGCGCGGCTTCGCGCCTTGCCTTGCATTGCAGAACAGGCTCACATAAGATCGCGAAACTATGTGGAGTCCTACTATGCTGTCCTGGTTGCACGCCATCCCCTATCCCGATATCGACCCGGTCTTCTTGCGCGTAGGGCCGCTTCAGTTCCGGTGGTACGGCCTGATGTATCTCATCGGCCTCACGCTGGCGTACTTCATCATCGCGGCCCGAGCCAGGGCGCAGAAGCTGCCGCTGAACAACGATCAGGTCTACGACATGATCGTCTACGCAGCAGTCGGCGTGTTTGCCGGCGGCCGGTTGGGGTATGTCCTGTTTTATAACCTGTCTTACTACCTGGAGAATCCGCTCAAGATTTTTGCCGTCTGGGAAGGCGGCATGTCGTTTCATGGCGGGCTGATCGGCACCATTGTGGCGTTGATACTGTTTGCCAGGCGGCAAGGTATGACGGTTCTGACCATTGCCGACCTCGCCGCCGGTGTGACCCCGGTGGGTCTCGGACTGGGGCGAATTGGTAACTTTATTAACGGCGAACTCTACGGCCGCCCCACAGATGCGGACTGGTGCATGGTGTTCCCGGCCGGCGGTATGGCCTGCCGCCACCCGTCACAGCTCTATGAAGCGTTCCTGGAAGGGCTCCTGCTCTTTACCGTACTCTGGCTGATCACCCGCCGCCTGCCGCCATCGGGCACCGTCTTCGGCGCCTTCCTAATGGGCTATGGGATCTGCCGGATTGTCGTGGAGTTCTTTCGCGAGCCGGATGCGCAGATCGGATTCATCGTCGGGACGATTTCGATGGGACAGATGCTCAGCATTCCCATGATCGTGGCGGGAGCGGTGATCCTGGCGATCGCGGCCCAACGGAAACGTCCGCTTCAGCCGGACTCAGGTACAGCCGCCCCGCTCTGACGCATGGGCGGCCGGTACGGCACTGCTACTTGGGATTGGCATCCATCCAGGATTTTCTGTCCAATCCGAGCTCGCGGTCGTATTTCCGAAGCGGCGGGGCATCCCAAATCACCTTGTTCCCTGGAGCCAGGTTCGCCGCGGCGACATAGTGTTTCCTGGCTTCCGCTTTCTCGCCCAATCGCTCCAGCGTCAACGCAAGATTGTAGTGAGCTTCTGCCAGCGTCTGGTCGGCCTGGATCGTCGCCAGATACACCTGTTGAGCACCGGCCCAGTCCTGTTGTGCAAACAACTGATTGCCCTGCTCCAATTGCTGACTCACCACCGCGCTGGTCCCCGCCGCCGCATGCAGCGGCCGCACCTCCACCTTGTGTTGACTCGCACAGCCGACGATCGCCGTCATGACCAACACCGCCCATCGAAACGCCCTCATGCCACCCTCCTTTGCACTCAGACCGTGACCGTCACTCCATGTCGCAGGAAAATAAACTCAAAACCCGCCACCGGTTCGCCCAGCGACTGTTCGACCGCCACCCGATACAACCGCGCCTGTTCCCGATAGAGCTCAGCCCTTGCCGCCACCTGATCCGGCGGGATCATATCCGTCTTATAATCGGCAATCCAGAGCGCGCCGTCGATCCGGTAGAGCAGATCGATGACCCCTTCCATGATCTGGCGACCGTCGTTCCAGGGCACGAGAAACGGCACCTCACGCCCGATCACCGTCGCCCGCCGCAGTCGATCGTAGGCCGCAGATTGGGCGAAGGTTCGCAACAGGTCCCGTACCTCCTCGATCACAGCCTCCTGCATCCCCGTATCCGGTTCATCAAGCGCCAGCGAAGTGTGGTCGATCAACGCTACCTGTGACGCCACATCAGCGGTGAAATCCCAGTATTGTAGAAGCCGGTGGGCGATGGTCCCCACGGTCTTCCCCGGCGTCACCCGTCTCACCTGCCCTGGTTCCCTCTCGGATGCCGGTGCCGGTTTCTGAATGAAGTCCGACGGAGAGACCAGCAAGGGTTCCGATCGCTGCGCCTGCCAGTTCCGGTCGCGCTGCATCCAACGTTCGGAGAACGCCCGGTCCATTACCGCGCCTTCTAATGCGACGGGACGTTCGCGCTGCCTGGCGGGCGGACGATCATCGCCCTGCAGAACGATCTGACGCAATCCGACAGCACCGACCGGAATGTCCTGCTGTTCGGCCAGGCCGAGTTCCGCTCCGGCCGCTTCCTCCAACAATTCCAACAACGCCCCCCGCACCCGCCGCCGCGGCAGGGCTCCGGACAACACCAGACACTCCCGTGCGCGCGTCATCCCGACATAGAACAGCCGACGCCGTTCCGCTTGTTCACGCGTGCGCGCCTTCTCGGCCACCAGCACCGCACCCAGGCTACAGCGATCGCCCAAGTCGAGCCCCTGCACGCCCGTCGACCAGTCATGCCAAATGAGCGGTCGCGCAGAACCTCGCCCCGCGCCGTCGCCATGGTGTAACCCGGCCAGAATCACCAGCGGGAACTCCAGGCCCTTGGCTTTATGGATCGTGAGCACGCGCACCGCCTCCAGCGTGTCCTCGGAGAGCGCACTCTCCGCTTCTTCCGGTTGCTCCCTGAGCCGCTCCAGCATGAGTGAGACAAAGCCGTTCAACGTGAGATTCGGACGATCGGCCAGCTCGGCCGCCATCTGGCGAACCTTGAAGAGATTGGCCACGGCCTGTTCTCCGTGCAGGGATGCCGCTGCGAGTTCGAGGACAGGGAGCTGCGCAAAAATGAGGTCCAGCACCTCAGGCAACGGAGAGCAGCACGCCTGCTCATGCAGCCGTGCCAACGCGCCATACAACCGGCGAAGCGGCTCGGCATGCGGACTGCTCCAGTCTGTCAGGCGAGCGACTTCGCGGTAATCCAGCGCCTGCCGTTCCTGCAGGCCGACCAGCGCGTCATCAGGCAGCCCGCCCACTGCCGACCGGAGCAACCCCACCAGGGCAATGCGGTCGTGAGGATTGTCGACGCACCGGAGCATGTTGACCAGGTCGATCACCTCCTGCCGGCGGTAAAAATGTTTCTCTCCATCGATGATGTAGGCAATGCCATGCCGCCGGAGGGCTTCCAGATAGTGCTCAGCCTGGGTCAATTTTCGAAAGAGGAGCGCGATATGCCCGGGGCGAAGCCCGCTTTCCGGTCCCCTCGCTTCGCCCCCTTGCCCGGCCGGCCGCAACAAACCCGACACCATCAGTGCAATCTGTTCCGCCTCCACACGCGTGGCCGCTGCCGAATCCAAGTCGCCGTCGCCTTCCGATGCGACCAACCGGAGCTCCACCCCGGGATTACGGAACTGACTCGATCGATTGGGCTGCACCGTCAGCGGAACGTTCGGCGGCTGAATGGCAGGTTGCGCCACCAGAAGCCGGTTGAATACGCCGTTGACTAGATCGAGCACCTGCGCATGGCTGCGAAAGTTCGTGGCCAGTTCGCAGCGCAACGCCCCGCTGCCTTCCAGCCGATCGACGACGTGATCGAACGCTTCGATATCGGCCCGACGGAAGGCATAAATCGATTGCTTCGGGTCACCGACGATGAACAGTTTTCCCGATTCGAGTTCCGTCTCCCGCCATGAACCGGCTTGTGTGCCGGGGCGCTCCGCCAGATAGAGCACAATCTCGTACTGCACGGGGTCCGTATCCTGAAATTCATCGACCAACAGCGCGCGATAGTCCCGTTTCAACTGCTCACGTATGGGCGGATGATCGCGAAGCAGGGTCCGGGCCTTACCGACCAAGCCGTCGAAGGTAAGCCAGCCGGAATCCAGGAACGACTTCCGCACTGACTGCACGAAAGGCGAGAGCAGGGCCAGCAGATGCTGCAGGAGTTCATGATCGACCCTGAGCAACCGTTTGGCGATCCGCTGCAATGACTCCACCGCCTCATAGTCGTCTTCCTCCCAACCGGTCGGGGCGGCGCCGAGATCTTTGGCCAACAATTCCTGCGACTCGCGTGGGAAAGACCGCAGCGCGCCCAACCCCTCGGCAAGCAGGAGGGCGAACAGTTCCGCGACCGCGGCGAGCATCAGTTCGATTTTGCGTCGCTTCGGGCGGTCATATCGTGCGAGCAGACGTTCCGCCTGCGCCTTACGGAGGGAGAACCAGTCACGCAATCCCGGATTCAGGCCGGTCTCGCCCACCTGTTGCATCAGCCCATTCAAATCAATCAAGTCACTGTGGAGGCTGTAGGCCAACTCGCGTAGTTCGTCCAGGCTGAACGTATCCAGGAGTATCCGCCAGCGACCGTGATCACTCCCCGCCGCCCCCAGCTCACCATCCAGCCACAACTCCCACTCATTGGTAAAATGTTCCTCAAACCGTGAACCGTCTTCGTCCGTTTGAAACGTCGGTGTGACTCCGGCTTCAATCGGGTACAGGCGCAAGAGATGCGCGGCAAAACTATGCAGCGTTCCGATCTGCGCTTTCTCGACGTCACGGAGTGCGGCATCGGCCCGGGCCACGATCTCATCGGTCGTCCAGCCATACCGCATGCGCAGGTCGGCGATCGAAACCGTGCCACTACCGGCCGCAGGATTGTCGCGACCTTCCACGTTCACCAACGAGCGAAGGCGCTCCCGTAAACGGAGTTTCATCTCAGTGGCGGCTTTGTTGGTGAAGGTCAGGGCCACGATGCGCGACAGATCCAACGGATCGGTCCGGCGCATGAGTAGGTACAATAACCGGTTCACCAGCAGTGTGGTTTTCCCGGTTCCCGCCCCGGCGATCACGACGACATTCCGATCGAACGTCGTGGCGGCTGCTTCCCTGGCCGCCTGATCCGGAATTTGCGTCGGTTCAGTCACGCGGCACCTTCTGCGATCGCACGTCCCGTAACGTCCTGGCCTGCGAGGACCGATAGGCCCGCCACCAGCTCGGTTGATGGGCGCGGCGGCAGGCGGTTGAGAAGTCACAATGGGTGCAGTGGGCGTCCGGGACGATGAAATATTGTGCGGCGCGTATGCCATCGAGCAGCACCTGCATCGTCCTGCTCAACATCGGACCGGAGGGTCCCTGCCAGGCCGAAGCGGCGAAGGACACACGCTCAACCGCAGGAGCGGCATGCGGGAGCAAATAGAGAAACTCGACCTGTTCCGGCTGAGGCCCCTGCCGGCCGCCGGACGACCCGACAGCGGTCATTAAGGCATAGAGCGCAGGCTGCAGCCGTTGAGCACGCAGGGCCGCTTGCAGGAGATTGCGATCCTTGGCCTCCACGCGGTCGTTCGCTCGATACTTATAATCGATGACCCTCACCGCGCCGGACCCCGGATGCCGATCCACCCGATCCCATCGTCCACGTAGCGGAATGTCCTGCCCGCCTGAACCATCCGGCAAAATCCCGGTGGCATCCAATTCGAATTCGGCGGGATGGAACCCCGAGGCCAACGCCGCTTCACGATCAAGCACGATCGTCGCTTCGATCAACCGCCGGACCGATTCCTGTGCCAACTCCCAGATCAAGGCATACCCGGTGCCATGCGTGGTGGCATAGGCTTCAAAGGCCTGCAGGACTGCCCGATTCACCTCCGCAGTGATGACGGAGGCAGACAACGTCGTCGCCGGCCAGCCCTGTTGGATCAGCGCCAGATAACAGCGTCGCAACGCGTCATGACAGAGTTGGCCCATCGCCGGAGGCGTGAGTTCCATGGAGGGGACGGGGCGCACCGATTCAAGCTTGAGCACCTGTCCGGAAAAATATTGAAAGGGACAACGGGCATAGGTTTCCAATGCCGTCGGCGAAAACCCTCGTTCGGTGACCGTCTTCCAATGGGCGCCTGCATGTTCAAGCATCCCGTCGTACGCGCTCAGCGCCGGATGACCGCTTTCAATCACTCCTTGCGCCCCCAGTCCATGGGAAAATAACAACCCGTCACGTCCGACCGCCTCCAACAGGGCTGTCACGTCGCGCCCCTGCAGTACCATGCTCACGGCCAGTTCCTCTCTCGTCTGCAGGTGGGGCGTGAAGAGCGGAAGATCGACACGATCCGGCCACCGACGTGGAAGGGCGAACAGAGACTCAGGATCCGAGGGGTGTGGCACCACCCCGACCGCATCCAGATAACCGGAGGGCGCCAAGGGGCGACCGGCGGCATCCGCCCGTTGATAGGAGAGATACAGGCGTTCCCCGGCCGACGCTCGCAACAGCTCGAACAGCAGCGCCTCCTCCCCATAGCCCTGCAGCTTCTGGTCGATCTTGTAGCCCAGGGTTTCGCTCAACACCAGTCGGTGCCGGTCACGAAGAAATCCATCTTCATGGATATACCGGGGAAACAGTTTTTCGTTCATTCCGATCAGAAAGAGGGCACGAAATCCCACGCCGCGGGCCGCCATCGCATCCAACACCTGCACGCCGTGGTGTGAGGACGGCGCCAAGGCGCGGGTCGCGCGCGTCAACATCTCCGCAAACGTATCCGTCCATTCGTCCCAAGTAACGTGGACGTCGAGGCGATCGAGGGCCCGCAGCTCGGCGAAGACACGGGAGAGCGCCTCATGCACATCCGGGGCATCGTCCCATTGCGCCGTCGCGTCAATGGCTGTGGAGGCTCCCAGGGAAACGGTCAGATGGGTCTCAGCGAGGGAGCAGAAGGCATCGGTCAGAGCGCTGTATCCGCCCTGCTCAGGAAGGCGCTTCACATCCTCGATCAACGGTGAAAGGCAGTCCCACAACAGACGCAGCTGCACGCCATCGATTGAGAACGACTCGAGCGCTTCCGTCACGGGGCCGTCGGCATCGGACGACCAGGATTCCAGACGGCCCAATTGCGCGAGCCGTCGCCACTCCTCCTCGCCACGGGTAATCCCAAGCGCCAGCACCGCCGATCGCCAAAGGTCCGGACGCGGTTCAACCCCGCCACGGTCGGCCGTCAGGCGGCGATTCCATGGGGAGGTTATCACCTCCAACATGGCCGGCCGATGCAGCCCGCTCCCCTTGAGCCGGGCCAGGTGAAGCAGCGTCTTCACGGCCGGCTCCTGTAACAGCGGCACCGTCGCACTGGAAAGAAACGGAATGCGATGCTGGTCGAAGATTCGTCTCAGAGACACCTGGTACGGCACGAGGGTGCGACCCACCACACCGATCTCGTCGAACGTAAAGCCGTTAGTTTCCACCAGCGACAGGATCTGTTTGCAGACCAGCGTCAGCTCATCGTCGATCCCGGCGGCATTGCGCACCTCAACCGATACATTTAGTTCCTGAGAATTCTGCGCACCATCACCGGAGGCAGCCTCAGCTGGTTCCTCGGCCCCTCCGGCGATCGGGTAGAGGTGCCGCTCCAAAAACTGTCGCGCAAAACCGTAGGCCGGTCGTTCGCTGAGCGGGAAATACACCGTGACCGGCAGGGAGAGGCTGAGCGATTCCAGGAGAGTCAGCTGGGTTTGCGTCAGGTCGTACGACCCGTAGTACCAGAGACCGCTGAGACCACGGAGAAAGGGAGAGGCCGGTACAAAATCGGTGACGAGCGCGGCCAAGTCATCCGGAGATCCCACACCCAACGCGGCACTGCCGTCCCGCAGCGCCGCATATAGGGTAAACAATCCCTTCAGCTTGTCACCGTCCTCAGGCGGGAACTGACGTTCCTCCACCGCGCGTAACGCCAGGGCGGAATCCACCGTGGCATCCTTGAGGTCTCGCACGCTGGCCCACAAAGCCGGCCAGGCGCCGCACGGCAGCTGGGACAAACGAAGCGCCCCGGTCTGAGGCACGTTGCGCTCCCCGAGGTGTTGAAGCAGGCGCTCGAAAAACGTGTCGGTGACGAGTTCAATCTGCCGCACCGCACCAGACGCTCCGGCTGTCGTGAGGCGCTCGCGCTGCAACTGTAGCGCGAGCTGGTGAAACGAGAGAATGTGGACGTTCAGTAATGCCAGCCCCCGCTTGACGACCAGCAGCCGCTTGAGCGAGCGACGCAACTGATCCGAAGGCACCACCAGCGCGACTGCGGCTTGGGGTTTGCCGGACTTGAGAACACGCAGATCGTGAACGAGTTGCGATTCGAGTGTGGGATGAAACGGGCCGGTGACGAGGCGGAGCATGGAGACCGTGGGCCGTTAATCGTAGAGCGCGGAGCGGAAGGCCGCAGAGAGTATCTCGGCGACGCTCCGCACTACACGCGTGAGAGGCCAAGAACGCCGGTGGCTGCTAGCCGGTTTCCGGACCGAGCAGCTCACCGTTGCAATCGACGCAGGCCCAATCGCCATCGATGAACTTCATCGGGTCTCCGCACGTCCCGCATTCAGGCGGCGGCCCCTTATCGATCATAGGAAGAATCGGCAATTCAAAATCGTCATCATCAGGAACGGTCATATCTCTCCAGTCTCACGCACCCTGCGGTTTCATCTTCAGCTGCAACGCCTTCTCGGCGCTTTGACGAGGCGGCACCCCGACGAAGGTCAGACGGCCGTCGATAATCGTCGCGGGCACGGCCCGGACCGAATGCCGATTCGCCAATTCCTGACCATCCGGGGTCGTGATATCGACCTCGCGATAGCTAAAGCTATACTTTACCCTAAGTTCCTTCCACAGGCGTTTCGCTGATGGACAGGCTCCGCAGGTCGGTGAGTGCAATAAGGTAATATTCGGCATGGACAACCCCTCTCCTTAACGTGAGCGGATCTTAACACCCGCGCGGAGGACCGCGCAAGCAAACGCATGCCTGACATTGCTCATCGAGCCGTATATACTGAGTGCGGCGTCATTCTGAACCGCCTCATCCACCCATCATCATTTGCCGAGGAATCTATGGCTCTCCACCCTCGTGCCGGACAACCGGCACAACCGGAACAACTGGTCAATCTCGAGAAACTTGAACAGGCCTACTATGGCAACGTACCGGACGCCTCCGATCCCCAACAGCGGGTGAGTTTCGGCACGAGCGGACATCGTGGGTCTTCCCTTCGTTGCACCTTCAATGAAACGCACATTCTTGCGATTACCCAGGCTATTTGCGAATACCGGACTCAGGCCGGAACGACCGGCCCCCTGTTCATCGGCAAGGATACGCACGCCCTCTCCGCGCCGGCTCAACGGAGTGCACTGGAAGTCTTGGCCGCAAACGGCATTCAGATCCGCATGGATCGCGACGACGGGTATACCCCCACACCGGTCATCTCGCACGCAATTCTGACCACGAATCAGGGCCGCGCGTCCGGTCTTGCGGATGGCATCGTCATCACTCCTTCGCACAACCCTCCGGAGGACGGCGGCTTCAAGTACAACCCGCCGCACGGCGGTCCGGCCGACACAGAGGTGACGAAGGCGATTGAGACCCGCGCCAATGCCTTGCTGGCGGCCAAACTACACGGCGTCAAACGCGTCCCTTATGACCAGGCGTTGAAGGCCGCGTCCACGACGCAACACGATTTCGTCGGCGGCTATCTCGCGGACCTTCCCAATGTAGTCGATCTCGAATGCATCAAAGCGACGAAGTTGCGTCTGGGCGTCGATCCGTTAGGCGGCGCCGCCGTGGCCTACTGGCGTCCACTGGCAGAACGGTATGGTTTAGACCTGCACATCGTCAACGAGTCCGTCGATCCGACCTTTCGTTTCATGACGCTGGATTGGGACGGCAAGATCCGCATGGACTGCTCGTCCCCCCACGCCATGGCCTCGCTCATCAAACTCAAAGACCGCTTCGACCTCGCCTTCGGCAACGACACCGATACCGATCGCCATGGCATTGTGACGCCCGGAGGCGGCTTGATGAACCCCAATCACTACCTTGCCGCCGCGATCTCGTATCTGTTTACCCATCGCCCAGGATGGAGCCCCGGCGCAGGAATCGGCAAGACGGTGGTCAGCAGCAGCATCATCGACCGGGTCGCGGGCAGTCTGCAGCGACAATTGGTGGAGGTGCCGGTCGGCTTCAAGTGGTTTGTCCCAGGTCTTCGTGACGGATCGTTAGGACTCGGCGGTGAAGAAAGTGCGGGCGCGGCCTTTCTCCGTCGCAACGGCAGCACGTGGGTCACCGATAAGGACGGTATCATTATGGATCTGCTCGCGGCGGAAATGCTGGCGGTCACCGGAAAAGATCCCGCGCAACTCTACGCGGACCTGACGGCCCGCCTCGGCGAGCCGGTCTACGAACGGATCGATGCCCCGGCCACCAGGACGCAAAAGGCCGCCCTCCAGAAATTCTCCCCGCAGCAGGTGCAGAGCCGGGAACTCGCGGGAGAACCGATTACCGCCATGCTGACGGAGGCGCCAGGGAATAAGGCCTCCATCGGAGGGTTAAAAGTGACGACGGCCAACGGTTGGTTTGCCGCGCGCCCCAGCGGAACGGAGGACGTCTATAAACTTTATGCGGAAAGCTTCAAGGGCCAGGCCCATCTCAGGCGGATTCAGGAGGATGCGCAAGCGCTGATCAGGCAGGTCTTCTCCAGCGCCGGAGCCTGACCGGATGCCGGAACGTTCCGTAGCAACGTTCACAGGAGTCGTCAAACGTCATTCGTAAAAGGTAAAACGTGGGACGACGTAACGCCTTTTTCCAGACACCTGTTACGTGTAACGTTTCACGTCTTACGAATTTCTGAACGGCCGTGGTGAGCATTCTGTAACTCATTGCTATCGAGCATGATTCTGAAGACCAGCTATACTTAAGTCCGTATGCCAAGATTCTCTCACAGGCTCTGCGTCTTGCTGGTCGGCGCTGCCTTGAGCGCCTGCGCCGCTCCGGCATCCCAGGGTATCCGCCAGGCGGTCACACCGCTTCCTGACTGCTGCCGCACCACCCAACCGGATCCTCGCAAACAGGCGATCGTACAAACGGCCGTCAACCTGGTCGGCGCGAGAACGATCGAGAGCCAGGGCCGCCGTATCTCTTACGATTGCGCCGGAGTGACCCGAGCCATCTACCTCGCCCACGGGATCGATCTTTTCGAAGGAGGAAGCGGCGAAGGAAGGGCCAACGGCGTGGGGTTGATCTACAACCATCTGCGCAAACACGGACAGCTCCACCGCGGTCCGGTCGTGCAAGCCGGCGATCTGGTGTTCTTCGACAATACCTGGGACTACAACGGAGACGGCCTCGTCAACGATCCCCTGACCCATGTGGGGATCGTGGAGAGGGTGGAGAGCAACGGCACGATTGTCTTTATCAGCCGCGTGGCCGGAGCGATCGAGCGATACCGGATGAACGTGGCCCACCCCCACATCCACCGCACCGCCGACGGCCGCTTGCTCAATGACTACATGCGCCGGAAACACTGGCGGGACGGCGAACAGACGCCCTACCTGACCGGGGAGTTATTTGCCGCCTTCGGCACGAGGGTGGTAGAGTCAGCCTCATTACCAGACAGAAGGTAAACACCTTGTCCCCTGCTCCGTTGCGCATCAGCCGCTGCCCCGAATGCCACCAGCCCACTACATGGCAGGACAATCCCTGGCGTCCGTTTTGTTCGGAACGGTGTCAAACGATCGACTTAGGGGCTTGGGCAGGAGAGCAGTACCGAGTCCCAGGACCGAGCCTGACGGTGGGCGGACCGGAATCGTCTTCTCAGGACAACGAGTGACCCGGTCGGTCACGCGCTATTCGCAGCGACAGTTCGCCTTGTAGTCCATACACATCGGGCCGATGCTCCGCTCGCAGTCACAACTGCATTTGGGCGTTTTATCGGCCGGACAGGTGATCTGGCAGGTCTGTTTGATCCCCATGCCGCAGGACACGATCTCGCAGGAATTGGAGCCTTCGGCGAACAACAGCGGCAACGACGGTGCCGCCGGAGCCTGAGTCTGCTGAAGGCCGCTGCCGCGATTTTCCGGTGCCTGGGTGATCGCTGGAATGTTCTCGACGCCAGCTTGCTCCGCCCTGACCGGCACAGTCACACTGATCAACAGGACGACCAGCAGAAACACTACACTCCCCGCCATGCGTCGCGATAGATATCGTGTCATGCCTTCACCTTCCTTTCAGACGGCAGCAGAATAGGAAGAACGGCCTGTAAAATCAAGTCTCGACTCACTCAGTAAGACAGTCGAGCGCCGGATAGCGCCCGGATCCGAAAGACATGGCAGGTAATCTCCACCATTTCTCAATGACCGTGGCGTAGACAGCCCGGTAGTCGAGCGTATGTTTCAGATCCCCGTCCTGCAGATCTCTCAGTGAGGGAGGTGCGCCGTAGAAACCGCCCTTCACCCGTCCGCCCATGAACAAGTGCGGCGCTGCCGTACCATGGTCGGTTCCATGGCTGGCGTTCTCTCCGACCCGGCGACCGAACTCCGAATAGGTCATGACCAGCACATCCTTCCAGGCGCCCAGCTGCTCCATTGCCGCGCGGAAGGCCGTCAGACTTTGCGCCAGTTCCTCCAGCAACCGATGATGTGTCGCCGATTGACCGGCGTGGGTGTCGAAACTTCCTTGCGTGACTTTGATGACCGCGACCGGCACCTGCGCGGCGATGAGCTTGACTGCGACCTCCAGCTGTTTGCCGATCTTATTCGCCGGAAAGCCGACCGTGAGTAACGGCGCCTGCCGCATACGGCCCTGGAGATCGGAAGCCGCCTGGGAGATTTCCCGCCGCACCTCCAGAATATGGGCCAGAGCAGGGTTGCTCATCGAGAGGGAAGCCGGTCTGACGGACCCGGCCTGCTGCAGAAACTGCCCCGGATCATGCAGGGCAATGGTGCGTGCCTTCCCTCCACTCAATGGGCCGCTATCGCCCTTGCCAAGCACAATCCCCTCGGCGGTGAATCGCGCCGGCAGCGGATGTTGCTCAAACACACGCGAGAGCCAGCCGCTGTCCAGCACCTGCTCGCTGTCTGACGCCGTCTCCCAAATCTCGATGGATCGAAAATGGGAACGATTCGGTCGGGGATACCCGACACCATGCAGACAAGCCAGCTCTCTCCTCTCCCAAAACGGTATCAGCGAGGTGAGCGCCGGATGGAGCCCGAACTGAGGGGTGAGCTGGCGAACCTGGTCCCGCGGAATTGCCAGTTGAGGACGAGCCCGATAGTAGGCGTCCTCTCCGTAGGGAATGAGCGTGTTCAAGCCGTCGTTCCCGCCGTGCAATTCAATCAACAGCAACACACGCTCCCGACTGCCTACTCCAGCACCCGCTTCGTTCGTATCCGCCGCCCGGAGTTCCGATAACCACTGTGGACGTAATAACACGAGCGGCAGAGCCGCTGCGGCTTTCAACAACGTTCGTCGATCCAACTCCTTCCCGTTCATGGCGGCCTCACTTGAGTTGATACACCGGATCCAATACCAATTGGTGCACCGCCTGGCCGCGCTCTTCCGCTTCCGTCAAGGACTGCACCGGGGAAAACGGGAGCAGCGTAGCCTGCACGACTTCGATTGGTTCCGTCGCGAGCCACGGCCCGCCGGGCCCGTGGCCCATATCGGCCATCCCGTGCGCATGACCGGTCTCGTGGCCGCGAATCGCACGATGCAGCATCTGCGTGCGGTCCAGCAGGCTCGAAGTTGTGATCCACCGTGTACCACCTGGCCAACCCTTCACGTTGGGAGGGTCGAAGAGTTCCTGCCCGAGCCGGCGGGCAATCCCGATCTGTTGCAACGTGTCTTCGAGCGGCAGGTTGAAGAGCCTTGCGGTGCCCACGATGAGCTCCACTGGGGACTTAATCAGGACGCCTCGATTCTCAGGCGCCCAGAACTGCGGGCTGAGGAGCAGGTCCTGGAGCAATCCGGCGATCTCATAGTTCTTTTTTCCGAATGCATCGGCCAGACGATCCACTTCCAGCGAGTCGGGCCGGTCTGAAATAAATTCACGCCAGAGCTTCCCGACGATGTACCGGGCCACCTGAGGCTGCTCCAGCGTCAGGAAGAGAATATCATCGCCCTCGAAGGGACCGGACTTTCCGAATACGACTTTGCGTCCGTCGTCATGATGACGCAGATCGACACGGAACGCGCCGGTATGGAAATCGAGATGCCACCCGGTAAATGCCCGTGCAGCCTCCTTGATGTCCTGTTCGGTATAGTGGCCTTCTCCCAACGTGAAGAGCTCGAACAACTCACGGGCAAAATTTTCATTGGGATGTTCTTTGCGGTTGCTCTGTGTGTCGAGATACAGAAGCATCGCCGGATTCCTGGCGATGGCGGTGAGCAGCGTGCGAAACGACCCCAGAGCATAGAGCCGCAGCAGGACATTCTGCTGATACAAAAACGGCGGCCACTTCACCTTGTGCAAACTGGACGTAAAGTGGTTGTGCCACCATAACGTCATGCGCTCCAGCAGCGGGCACCGCGAAGTGAGGAGTTCCCGATACCACCAGGCCTTCAGTTCCTGTCCATCCGCCTTCAGTCCTTCGTGGAACGTCTTCCTCTGCGCCTCGCTCCAGTGCTTGCGCACCCTCGGCAACGGAGGGAGACGATGAATCCAGGCAGGCGTCGCTGTCTGCGCCTTGTTCGTGGGAATCGCCAACGCCTGCACAACTGCAGCAGCACGATCCAGCTGCATCACACGCCGAATTTCTTCAGGCGTTCCACCGAACGCCGTGCGGGAGAGAAAGTGGCGGGCCTCGTCGAACGTCAAACTCATGCGTGAACTCTTGGAACAGTGAATGCGGCGCTCTCTCTGACAACGGCCCTGTCGCAACCAGGTTGACAGGGTTTCTGCCCGTCGCCCTACCTGGTAACAATCCTAGTAGCCAACACGCGATATAGTTCTGTAGTATCGCGCATGCTTCGAACGCTGTCGCTTCTCATTGTACTCGGTCTGCTCGCCGTCGAGGCGGGTTGCAGCACCCCATCCGGCCCGCGCCTCACCGGTGCGGTTCGATATTTCAATATCCGCGCGGAGGTCGCGCCTCGTCACCTGATCGTGCAGGTCGGCGATGAAATCCGATGGCAGAACCTGAACTCCCACGCCGTCCGGCTACGGATGCTCGAAGAAACCAACCCCGAGTTGATCTCCTGTGACAAAGGGTTTTCCCAATTTGGAGTCCTACAGGACTCGGTGACCATTGCTCCCATGCAATCCGTCAGCCTCTGCTTCTCGAAACCCACCACCGTGCGCTTCAATGTCTGGCTCGAGGCCGACAATCCACAAGGCGCCATGACTCCCACCGGAAGCATCCGGATCGAACCATCCGCCTCGAAACGCAGTTCCTAAAACCAGCCATCACACAGCCACGTGCGCCGGCCGAAGACTGGCTATCTGCAACGGTTCGTCAGCAGGGAATATTGATGGACGGATCGCAGAAGAGCGGAGGAATGACGGTCGGACGCATAGAGCGTGAGGACGGATCTTGCGACCCCATCGGCGCGGTGAGCGCCGGTCCACCCGTCATGCCGGGCAGCCCCTTGCCGATCGTGCCGAACGACTTACCCTGACTGGAGGGAATGGTGTTACTTTGCGGCGCGCTGGCGCCGGAGGCCGTCGCCGTAATCGACGACTGCTGTGCGAGAGGATTCTGGAGCGGAAGGGTTCCCGGGGATTGCAGGTTTTGTCCGGGCTGATTCTGTGGGGTCGATGCCGGTGGCGACGTCTGAGCCGTCACGAATGCAGGGGCCAGCATCATGGCCACACTGAGGGCAAGGACACAGATCTCCACGTGAACCCGCCCCGGATGCGATCTGCCACGCCGATTCACAGAGACTCCGTTTCTTTCGTTACACCAGCTGCCTGCAAGGCCAGCTAAATACCCTAATGGAGGGCTTCTGTCCACCTGGACGTTGGACCACCTCATCACGCCACGCCTTCACGGCTCGCTCAACCCGCTCGGCATGCGCATCGTCCACGGCGACCATGATCACATTGTTGACGCCCGGATAGAAGGAGACACCGTCAGCGGGACCCGTCTGTCCGGCTCCGGTCGTCTCAGGCAGTTCGGTGTAGGCGCGAACATCGCACTGTTCGAGTAACACATGCACCCGTTCCTTCAACGACGACCGGAAAGCCAACATCAGCATATTCATATCGTGACTCCAGGAGCGTCATGAGACGCGTTGGACGCGAGGCCCTGTCGGAAGAAACGCGACGCTCAGCTGCTAATCCAACCAGTCCTTTTCCTTCAACTTGCGCGGCAGATACTTCTTAGTGAGATATTGAAAGTCCTTGTTCGCAAGCGCGTCCAGTTCGTATTTCAGCCCGCTTGTGAGCATGCGTTTGATTTCATGCTGCCAGGCCGGCTTCTGGAACCATTGATAATTCAGCAGCTCTTTGGCGCGGGTAATGTCTTTTTCGTTCAGCTTGATGCCCACATTCCTCGGCAACTCATAACGTTCCGGATCGGCGCTGGAAAGCCCGATGAATTTCGCCTTCGGAATCGCCATACGCTGGCTTTCGAATGCTAGGTTGATCGAGCCCTGTTTCACGACCGAATAAATATAATACCCCCAGGGATCGTTGTCGACCAGCACATACACGGGCAGCTTGTGCTCCTCGTGCAGACGACGCGCCAGCCGCCGCACCCCGCGCGGCGGTTGCCCGTTCCCCGTCAGAAGCACACAGTTGTATCGCCGCCAGAACTTATCTTCCGAGAGTCGATTCCACTGCGTGCCTTTTTCGACCAGCAGGAGGAAGTCGGCGGTGCAGCGGCGGATCTCCAGATACTCGGGTTCGACGATCGAGGGCACGGAATATCCACCCTTGCCCAGCTTGGCACAATCCACCCGGTCGCCGTCGTCCCCGAATACGACCGGCCCGACAATGCTGCCGCTGTTTTCCGCGCGCACATGGAGTTCTTCCCGGAGCGCTACCAGCGAGACTTCGAGATCTTCGATAATCGGGTCGGACTCGTCCTGCGTATCGAAGGTATTCTCATGGGAGTCCTGAATCGTATGTTTCGTCCGATAATAGATTTCCCTGAGCGAGGTGGTCAGATCGGCCTGCTGCAGCTCGGCCAGCGCATCGGCCACCAGCATCGTCTGCATGAATTTCTTCGCCATCCCAACGTTAAAAAACGACCGGGATTGCTTCTTCTCGCCCATCTCGATCAGTCCCCGGCGGGGATTGAACGACACGTTCGACAAGGCACGGATCGGAATTTCAAACGTCGGGTCCTTGGCCCGTTGCGCCGCCGCAATGACCACATCGGCCATCCCGACGAGCTTTTTCCCCACCGCCCCGTTCTTCTTCGTCTTTGCCTGTGCCATACCCTGTCCTATGTCCTTTTTCGGGTGGCGGTTGTCCGCGCAGGTTTTCTCTTGAGCGGTGCCGCCCGCTTCTTTGACGATGACTCATCGCCGAACAGGGCTTGCTGTCCGGCTTTCGCCTTCGTTGCCCCGACAGACCTGCCCTCTCCGACGTTGGGTGTCTCCTTCGAGCCGCGCTTTGCTTTCATCCGCTTTTTCGTCTCCGTGATCGGCTCATCCTCCCCCGTATTGGCGGAAAGTGCAGGCAATCCAGGCGGTTGCTGAGCAATCTCGGTCTCTCCCTCGATCCCCTCGGCGGTCACGATGATCGAGTGCGGCAGGCCTTCGGGTCCGGCACCGGTTTTCCCGAGCGCCTCATCGGTCTTGAGCCCGCCCGTCCGGGAACTGGCGATCTTGTGCAACTGCTCCTTCAATTTCTCCGTGGGAAGGTTTCCGCCTTTCAAGCGATTGCACGCGGCCACCACCTCTTCTATGTAGAGCTCGAAAATATTGCGACGACGAAACTCACTGGCGGCCCGCTCTCTTCTTCGCAGAAAAATCCCCAGCCGCCGACCGGCCTCACGAAGCGCCAGCGTAATTTCCTTCTGAATTTCGTCGTAGTCGGCGATCGCTTCTTTCGACTCGCTGGTGAACGGCACCCATACGGATGCCATGTGCACAAAAATCACCATCGGACCGGCAGGCAGTGCGCCACGAGACTGCGACACCCCATAGTTTCGCCAGGTGGTGCTGAGCACCGCTTTGAACGTGGCACAGGCCGATTGTTGATAGAGCAGCGGCACCCGGTTCGCATAGCGGATCACCCGCGCCTGCTCGGTATCGTTGCCCTGGTCTTCACCTTCGGCCAGCGGCACGGCGGCCTGCTGGGGCTTGGCGACTTCCTCCGGACCTTTCCCGAAGGCGAGCCCTGCCTCGATGATAAAGGGGTAGCCGCGATAGACGGCCGGTGGACGACTCACGGCCGTATAAAACTCTCCTTTAATTTGTTTATAGAGCCCCGAGAGGATCGCCTTCTCCCCGATCGGGGAAATGCAGTTCGTCGGCGGCGCCATGATCTTGGTGGTCTGAATTGTTTTGTAGAGCGTTTCGGCGGCCTGATGCTTCACGTCGCGAGGCTTGGTAGAGGGCGACAGCTTCGCCGCTTTGCAGATCTCCTCGGCCAACGCAGGCGAGACCCGGCAGAAGTCGCTCGCGAGGAAACCGGCCACCGTCTGGCTCTTCGTGTCCTGCAACATCTTGAGCAAGGCTCCGAACTCAATGCCATAGGGATGCGGCTTGATTTCTTTCGGTGAAGGCGGCAGCTCGTGATAGGTCCGAGGATACTCCTTCGTTTCGCCTTCGGGTGTGTGATAGACGAGCCGCACATGCGGGTTGGCGATCGACGTCTGCTCCAGCCACTCATCGACCGACGCGCGGCCCTTCTGATAACGTCCTTCCACTTCAAGCGCCACTTCGGTGCCTTGAGGCTGAGCCCAGTCGATTTGTTTATTCTCATGCACCAACGGCTCGTTCTTCTTGGTGTCGATTTGCACTTCGAAGTAGTGCGCCGCCGCGCGAGGCCCGGTGCGGGAAATCACTTTCACCGGTTTGCCGGTCGTCAATTGCCCATACATGCCGGCCGCTGAAATACCGATGCCCTGTTGTCCCCGGCTCATCCGCATGCGGTGGAATTTCGAACCATACAGCAATTTGGCAAACACACGGGGGATCTGCTGACGCACAATGCCAGGCCCGTTGTCGTTCACCGTGATCCGGAAACGAGTCGCCTGACTGGGTGCAACCGGCGCCTGTCCGTTCGCGACCGTTTCAAGCCTCACTGTCACCTCCGGCAAGATGCCCGCCTCTTCGCACGCATCCAGCGAGTTATCGACGGCCTCTTTCACGCAGGTCAGCAGCGCCTTGCGGGGATTGTCGAAACCCAGCAGATGCCGGTTCTTCGTAAAAAATTCGGAGACGGAAATTTCCCGCTGCCGTGCCCCCATTTCCACCGCGGTCACCGCCGCGGACGCGTCCTCTCTGGATCCGGTTTTTTTTCGGGACGGGCGCAATTCAGACACGGTGGTTTCGGACTGGGGCGCAGGAGCGGAAGACTGAGCACGCGGCGATGATGTCTTGATGGCCATTCAACCTCTCACGCAAGGAATTCACATCGGACCGGCTCGCTGGAGTGCACACGACCAATACGTACACTCTTCGTCGTTTACAGGGAACGACCAGGAGAGTCAAGCCTTGAGCGTATTCTCGTCCGCATCTCGATGCGGGAAAACACGCTGCAACGGTGGATGAAATGCAGGGTGATCGAACCAGGAGTGATACGCAACAACGATGCAGGGTGGTGACGGATGTTTGGGTGGGAGGAGGACGCACCTACCGAGGAGAGGTAGATACGGCGGAGATCTCGGGAGGATTTCAGGCTTCCCAGTACAAGCTGGGCATGCACACCATCCTCAACACTCAATCCCCTTTTTGTACATATTCCCCCGGGGCGTTAACTCCCCCCACCCGTTTACGATAGGCCTCCGCACGGCGATGAGTCAAGAGCATGGAGCAAGTGATTTATGGGCTGTCTGCGCCCGCCTGGCGATGCGTGATGGTCGGGTGATGGAGCCAGGCCGCCTCAATCCGGACCTCGACTCCGATCGGACAATACAGCGGCTCGGATGTATTGTTACTCTCGACGCGAGCCCTCATGGTGCCTCGTTCGTTCTCGAGTTCCAACACGCCCAGATGCTCATGGCGATCCACGACGCAGGTCATGCTGCGCGACTCGCGATCACTCACGATCGTCCTCGCCACCACCGGCTCTTGCAGTGTGAGCAGGTCATTCGGCCGGAAGGTCGGTCGATCGTTCATCTCGGCGGCGATCAGGACGCCTGCCCCGGCCAGGAACAGGCAGACTCCGAAAAGCACGGCATTGGCCCGTTGCGGATAATGGATCTTCAACCAACGGATAGCCGTACGGATGCCGATCACCAACAGGAGCGCGATGAAACACAGTGCGCCGACCGTCAACACAAGGCGAAGGTTCATGCGGTCCCTTGTGCCTGGTTGATGGCCGCTACCGTATGGATTCCGTTCGCCGTCGGCAACGGAGAGAGGGTCATCGTAAAGGGAAACTCCGTGCCGTCTTTCCGCAAGCCGACACACTGCCGGGCATCGCTTACCGGGAGGTCTTTCGGATCGACCAGAAAGACAGCGGAACGGTCTGCGCTTTGCGGACGCAGTCTCGCCGGAATGAGCCGTTCAACCGGCTGGCCAAGCAGTTCGCCACGCTCATAACCAAACTGCACTTCGAAATGAGTATTCGCCGACAGGATCTTTCCGCCGGCATCCGCGATGACGATGCCGTTCGATGCCGACTCCATCACCACACGAAGACACTCCGCGCTCTCACGCAACGCCTCTTCGGTCCGTTTCTGTTGCGTGATGTCCTGCGCGAAGACCAATACTCCGAGCACATTTCCCTGCGGGTCCAGATACGGCACCTTGTCGGTTTGCACCCAGCATTTTTCACCGGCCCCTGGTTGGTACGGCTCGATGATTCCAAGCTTCGGCCGCCCCGAGACGATCACCTCCAGATCATCCTGATGATACCGCTCGGCTTCCTCCGGATAAAACTCATCGGTCGACCGGCCCTCGATCTCGGCCACGGTCTTCTTGATGGATTCCGCCGCGCGGCGATTCGCGCGCAGGATACGATTGTGCGAGTCCTTATACCAGACCATGGCCGGGATCAGGTCCAGCAAGACCTGCTGTTCGATCTGCTGCTGCAACAATCGCGCTTCCGCCTCTTTCCGCGCCGTGATGTCCCGCACGATGCCGCAGTGCACGCGCTGCCCGTCGGAAATCCAACTGCTCAGCGACATCTCAATCGGAAATTCACGGCCATCCTTGTGCAACCCGTGCATGGTCACGACCGTGCCCTTCAGGCGTAAATCGCCCGTGGTACGTACGCGCGCTAACGCCTGGACATGCCTGGCACGGTACCGTTCGGGCATGATCATTGTCAGGGATTCCCCCAACACCTCCCCGGCCAGATACCCGAACAGACGCTCGGCAGCGCTGTTCCAGGAGAGGATTCTCCCCTCCCCGTCCGCGAGCACAATCGCGTCGGGCGCGGTCTGCACCACTTCCCGAAACCGGTCTTCGCTGGCCGTCAACGCCTGCTTGGTCGCCGCAGCTTCGATGGAGAGATGCTTCACTCCCACGGCACGCCGGATCAGCGCTTTTAATTCTTCGGCATCGTACGGCTTCGTCAAATACCCGAAGGCTCCTTCGGTGAGGGAGCTGTGCTTTTTCGCCACCTCGACAAACGCCGTCAGCATGATGACCGGAAGCACCGGGTCGATTTGTTTCAGGAGGGTGAGGACCGAGAGTCCGTCCATATCAGGTAACATCAGGTCCAGTACCACCGCGGACAGAGATTCCGCCTTCGCCTTGGCCAAAGCCTCGGCGCCGGTGCCGGCGACTGAGACACGGTAGCCGACGTGCTCCAGGAGATCATGCAGTACGAGCGCGATATCGGGGTCGTCGTCTACGATCAGGATTTGGGGAAGTGGAAGCTCGGTCACGCTGGGCGTGGTCTTTGACATGGCGGTCAACGAAACCATGGGTATCGTCTTACGACCGGTCTGACGCGTCGGCTGTCATTCTCCTCTTTTCGATGACAAGAATCCAGCGCTCTAGCGAGCCGCTGCTGAATGGCTTATCGGATAGGCACAGGGAAGACCTCGTCCGGCCTTCACTGGTCGATTACCCGATAAACCGTTTTACTTCAGCACTGCTCACTTCTTCCGGTAGACATTCAGACCGATTTTCTCCTCTCGCCCCGGAATGGTGACGTTTCCCTCCGTCGAGGCAATAATCGTCGTTTTTCCCGATGCCGACGGCCCGAACTCTTTCGACAAATCGACCTTGATGGTCAGCACGGTCCCCTCGACGGTCATCTCCACATTTTTCATGATGCTCCTCTAATCCTTCAGGACGAATGTGACCTTCAGCGCCACACGATACTGGGTGATCTTTCCGTCTTCGATATCCACTTTCTGATCCTCGATCCAGGCGCTTTTCACATTCTGTAACGTCTTGTTCGCGCGAGCGATTCCAAGATGAATGGCATCGTCAAAACTCGTGGGGGATGCGGCAATGATTTCCGTCACACGTGCGACAGACATGATAGCCTCCCTGGTTGAATGGTGGATACCACACTCGGCACATCAGGCTAGGCCGACCATAGAGCGCTGTCAAGCCTACATCGCAGTAAACGGCCTGCCCCAGCACTGCCCAGTGAGAGGACGGCTGAATCTTGGCATCCTGGGAAAACACCTAGGTTGACTTGTCGCACATCCGAAGATAGCCTGCCCCACATCGACGGTCGTTACACAGGATGGGTCCCCTTCCATGCCGACCGAAATCGAGATTCAAATCACGCCCCTTTTCTCCACACCTCTACTGGTGTTTACGCCTGCGCACCACGAACGCATCAATGCCGAGCTCTCTCAACTGATTCTGGCGCGTGAGGCTTCCGTCCCGAGCCACCGGGATGCCGAAGTGATCGGGTGGTCCTCGCCGCACGACCTCTCCATGATGAATTGGGCAGGAAGCCCGTTACGCGAGTTGTTTGCGCCCGTCATCGAAGTGGCCAAACAAGTCACAACCCTCTCCGACCGATGCCGCCATGCCGCCCGTCGCCCCGATTGGGAAGTCGTCGAGGTATGGGCCAACGTGCAACGGAACGGCGGGACCAATGCCGCCCACTCCCACCCCGGAAGTTTCTGGGCAGGCGTCTATTACGTCGACGTGGGCGAGGTCTGTCCGACCCTGGGAAAGGGAGGCGAATTGCAGATTTACGATCCGCGGGGCTGTCTGCCGCGCATGCTGGCGCCCTATCTCCAGTACAGCATGACCGAACTGCATGATGCCGGAACCAGCATTTCTTATTCCCCTGCGGCCGGACAATGCCTGCTGTTCCCAGGCTGGCTGTTTCATGCCGTGAATACCTATCGTGGAACGGCGCCCCGAATCAGTGTGGCGTTCAATCTCGATCCCGTCTTACAGCAAGGCTCCCTGAGCAGCGCTCACACGGAGGCCATCGGCGGATCACACCGCTGACCGAGCCATCGCCGCAGGCTGCGCTAGCTCGCACTCAGGCGCATCGAGCGCTCCGGCACTCGCTATGACAGCGCGTTCGCCTGAATGAAGAGCGCCTGCTCGAGCAGGCGAAAGAACTGCTGATACGGCTCCGGGGACTCGATGGCCTTGAGGTAGTACTGGGCGCTGGCGCGCACAATCAGTTGCTGTTCACCGCGTGGGCGAACGGTGACGGTGAGCCGCACAAGATTGCTGCGGTGATAAAACGGCCCCCAACTTCGGAAGTGCCGGGTCAGGATCAGCAATCCGTCGTCCCGATACAGGTGATAGGAAGGATCGCCCCATGGGGTGGATTCGTAGTCGTCAAATTTCTTGCCGGAGACAATGCCCAGGGTTTCATCCAATACTTCCACCGCAAAACCCAAGTCCTGACAGGTGGACACGACCGCCTGAATCGTCTTCAGACGATCAGCGGTGTCGAAGACGCGACTTTGAGCCGCCCGCACCTTGACCTGGCTGGCCTCGGAAAGCCAGATCTGGTCGCGCGACTCCCATTGGTTCTCATGTCGCCACTCGTAGGGCGAACAGCCGGCGGTCAAGGAAACCAGCAGAGCGAGGCCAATCACGACCATGCGGTTGCTCGACCGGCGGCATCGATGGATGGCGAGGCGAGACACCATCTAATCCTTCACCAGAAATAACGACCGTTCCACCGCCGCGAAGAAGTTCTGGTACACCTTGGGATCTTCGATCGGCTTGCTGTTGTAGATCGCATTGGCACGGATCATCGTCTTGCCGTCCTGCTGCGGGCGCACGGTGACGGTCACGCCGAGCACATCGTAATAATTCGGTTCGGCAAAGCGAGCCGCGGTGACCAACCCGAGCGGTTCGTTCGCGCGTTCGATGATAAATCCCAGGTCTTGCAGAGCCGCAATGACACCGCGCATGGCCACGGTGTGTTCCTTGACCTCGAACGTGCGGGTCTGCGCGCTGCGGATCTTCATCTGCGCATCGGTCGGCGCGAAGAGTTCCTGCCGCGGCTCCGGCGCCACGCAGCCCTGCAACATGACACTTCCCAGCATGACCACAACTGCGCCGACGACCTGTGTCCGGTTCATGAGTCCTCGTCGTTAAATCGAATGCGGCTCCAAGAATACAGCCTTGGAGAGCTTCGCGAAAAATTGCTGATAGATTTCAGGGTCCCGGATCATTTCCATTTTCTGTTCGCCGGGAGGAATGTAATTGCGGTCGGCCTGCCCGTCCCCCTTCCACACCGCCCGGTAGAAGATAATCCGGACTTCCTGCCGCGAATGCGCCTCATTGATCGGTCGGGTCACGAGGCTGGCCGCAATTTTTTGGTGCAGATCGATCGGGATGACGACATGCCCGAGTGACAGGAGCCAGATAAAGAAACGGTTTCTGTACTGACCGTACTCCCGGGCACTGCGTTCTTTCGCGGCTCGCAGGAACCCGACTTCCCGCACACTTTCCTCGACTTGAAACCCGAGATCCTGGAGTGCGGCAGCCGAGGCGGACAACAATTCCTGATCGTTTTCCGTGTCGAAGAAACGGGTCTGCATCGCTCGATGGGCGCTGCTCTCCGGCGTGAGTTGAAAAAACTCCGCGGGCTGCGTTGGCTGCACGCAGCCGCCGAGCATGACCGGGAGCACCAACACGGAGAACATGGCCGGGAGCAGACGCCGAATCACTCCAACGCCCCCCTTAAAATTGGGTCGAGTTGTAGGCAAAATCACGCACCTTCTTCTCTTCGTCGTACTTGATAATGATCGTGAGGGTGCGTTGACGCTGCGAGCTGGAACGGTCGCTGGAGTTGGTACCGAGAATAATCAGGCCGGCGTAGGAAGAACTCGCCGTATCTACCCGGTCGGTCGACACCTTGTCGTAGATCCACACTTCCCGCCGCTTGTCGTCGGTGGTGACGATATTCGGCGAACCCAGCAGTTCCGCCACCTGCGCGGCCGACATGCCGACTTTCACCTCGCCCTGGACCCGTCCGACAGTCAATCGATCTTCTTTGATCTCCGCTTGTTTACCGCCACATCCGGTTCCGCCCGTCAGCACACAGAGCCCGAGTACTGCCACTCCCCATCGCATGTGTCTCATCGTTTACGTCTCCCTTCCCGACATGACCATGTCTACCCTACCCGTTGGGCCATCTTATCCTGCCGACAACCTCATGGCAAAGGATGATCTGCCCGGGCACAACCCCTTCCGGGCACCGTTTCTCAGATGGCTGGACAATTTGCAGGAGGCCGCTACAATTCGCAGAAAGGGAGATGACGCGATGTCGATGCCGGATGCCATGTCGAATGATGATCTTGAAGCAGCCTGGAGAATGTTGGTCGAACAGACACGAACAGGCGTGTTACTGACCCTCCGGAACGGGCATCCCTTCGGTTCCCATGTACCCTACCTGCTCGGAGACGACTGGTCCCGCCTGTATCTTCACCTCAGCCGGCTGGCCTTACATACCCAGCATCTCCTTGAAGACGCCCGTGTCAGCCTGTTTCTCGCCGAGCCGGACAAGCCAGGCAAGAACCCGCTGGCTCTGCAACGCATCAACCTACAGGGAACGGCCTCAATCCTCCCTCCGACCGACATGGCCCATGAATCGGTGAAGCAGCGTTATCTCGCAAAGTTCCCCCAGTCACACATGATGTTCGGTTTCGGCGACTTTGCCTTGTGGGAGCTACGGATGCAGGATGCCCACCTCGTGCTCGGATTCGGACAGGCCTACCAGGCCCGTTCAACCACCCCCGGACAGTGGCAGCATCAAAAGCCCGACAAAAAGTCCTGACCCGGCTCATTCGCGACACCCGCCGATCAACGGCCAATCCCTCTGCCGAACACTCCTCGCCCCTCCAAAGCATTAGTCCCTTCGCCGAAGGACCGATGGTGATTCACGCACCCTGCACCGTACCCTGCGCAAGGTCACGTGAACTCATCGAAAGGACGTCCTTCCATGTTGCTTGTCGTCGCCGTCATCGCCGGCTATATGCTGTTGCTGGCGGGTCTTGCCGTCGCTTCGCCCGGCATCGGATTCACCGGTTCGCTCCTGCACCTTGTCCCGGGTGACTGGCGTGATGCGGCGCACGTACCGGCCTACGGCCTCCTGGCCTGGTTGGCTATGGTTGGGTTCCGCCTGCGTGGCTGGCCGATTCGCTACGCCCTGCTCGTTGGAATCGCGTTTGCCGGGGTCTTTGGCTTATGGACGGAGGTGGCCCAGGGAACGGCCCCGGGACGCGAAGCCTCCCTCTCTGATCTCTTGAACGATCTCACGGGTGCCATGATGGCCGGCGCCCTGATGCTGTGGCTACACAGCACCTCCAGACAGACTGACCGGTTCGTACCGGCTCTGAGAGCGAACGTACACCCCCTGAGGAAAGGAACGTCGTCGAAATGAACACTGCCTATCGCGAACGCGGGGCCAGACGTATTCCCGTGCAGTACCCCATTTATTATTCAAACGGCACATTTCAAACCATCGGCGTCACTGAGGACTTCAACGCCTCAGGCGGGCGTATTCGGGGAAAAGAGCAAGTCAGCGTGGGAATGGAACTGGTGGTGATCGTCATCCAGCCGACCCCCGAGACGCCCATGCTCATCCGCCGGGCCACGGTCCGCTGGTCGAAGGGCCACAACTTCGGTATCGCCCTCTCGGGCGTTCCCCCACAATCTGAGTCCGAGCTCAAGGCCATGGCCAAAGTGATGCTCCCAGGCCTCTGGTCCTGTCTTAACTAACAGGCGCTTCACCAGCCCGGGAAATCCTCAGCACCGAAGGAAGCGCTACGCCGCTCCCTCGTTTCGAGATGGACTCCTCCGCGATCTCATTTTCTTCGCCCATGATCCAATGGCTGCCGCGGACCAGCAAAGAACAACTCCATCAACACAAAAAACATCATGAGGAGTGCGCCCAGCCCGATGGCCACGGCCCAGTTTTCCCACGACATGTCCGACCTCCTCTTGCCCCTGAAAATCGTCGAGCGATTCACCGGGAGCAGCGTTATCTACCTGAACGGTGCAACTGCAGCAACGTCTCTAACTTCCACAGCGGAATACTGTCCGCCTCCCTCTTACTGCTGAACGCCAAACCACCGACGAACAATGCAATCAGGCCAAGACAGGCCAGCACCAGGGCCTCGCGCGAAATATCGGCGGTGGTAGTGGAGTGGTAGGCAACCATCGTACGGCCGGCCGGCATCTCCTCGAGCAGAGCCAACCGATCCACCAATGCATCCGTGCGAACGGCCGCGCTCATCGCGCTGGCGAGTTGAATCTGCCCGGCCGCCTTCGCCTCTGCATACCCTTCTTGCGCCTGGGTCACTTGAACGACGGCCCGACCGATTCGCTCCTGGACCATCGCCGTCATACGATCCTCCTCTTGAATCGCCTCAACGATCGACCGGCCAAGGATCGCCTGCCTGGTCGACTCAAACTGATCGTGCATGCGCTGTCCGATCGATTCGGCCCTCTGGATCAGGTTCGCGTTGAAATCGCCGGCATACTGGCCGGCAGAGAGGGCTCCGCTTGCAAGCCCACGACGAGTCTGATTGACGACGGACTTGCCCATGACATACTGCATCCGCGCACGATGATCGGCTTCCTGTCCAAACGCGTGCAACTCTGCCAGCACCAGCGGACTCAGCAGGGTCGTCGAGATCAGCTGGGATTCACTCACCGCCCGGTTTAACTCCATGGCGGAAGCGGAGAGGGCAGCACCAGCCTCCCGGTCGAGCAAGGCATCGTAAACGATCGCTTGGCCCAGAACCGGCTGGAGATACTGCATGCCGGTGGAGGGATCGTGAATCGCGGTGGTCATGTTCACAGCGGGAGCGATCGGTGCCTGCCAAAAACCATCGGCAGCCGTCACCAATAGATACCCGCCGAACAGCGTGGCCACCAATCCAATGGCGGCCACGACATCGATGAGGTCATATTTTCGTCCCATGATATCCTCCTATCCTGCCTCGGGTAGTTCGGCGCGGGGCAAACAGGCAGGATGCCGGCGCGCCGGAATCTGAGCCGCACCAGATCGCTGTCGTCTCAGCATAGAAAAATCCTCCTTGGTGTGGTTGGTGTGTGATGACGCATCCGTAGAACGGAACTGTATTCCCGGCCTTGCGGGACACAAAGCACGGGCAGAAGATCTTGATGCGGAACGTCGTGGAAGAAGGGTACCGACCGGACAGAACGGGACAAGGCTGGTTTGGTCAGAGCGGCGGTCATGTTCGCCACGGAAGACCATGCGACCACCTGCAGAAAGGGTGGCATTGAATAACTAAGTTAGTCTATGCCTCGCTCAAAAAGCAGTCAATATGGCAAGAACCTAGAGCGGACGCGGGTTGCCGGGCAGGGACTCTCTCGCATCCTTGAATATCTCAATGTGGCGGTTCACCCATCAGGGACGGACATTCGGTACAATGTGGACAGCAATCCCCCCGCGTATCTACAGGCGGAGCATTCTATGCCGACTACCAGCTTGCTGGTGCTACTGACCGCATGGACGCTCTTAGGCCCGGTTTCCATCGCCGGTTCCCAGCCGTCGATTCTTCAGCAGCGCGACGGAACCACCAGCACCCTGACCCCGCTGGGGGAAGGGAACGCCATCCATTCCGACGCACATGGAAACAAAGGTGTCACCCATCTGGGGTCCGGCCTTCCGTCACACACGTTCAGTTCTCCCCATGGCGCAGTGCCCGGATCAGTCACACCATTCGGAACACCGACACCGCCGAATCTCGTCACACCGGCGCCGTTACTGCCGCTCCAACCAAGAGGTATGGCAACTCCATACCCACAGCCCCCCGCATCATCCGGCAGTCCTGGCAGATACAGCAGGTTCGGCGGGCGATCGGGGCGCTGACCGGTCGAACGACCAGTCTGGGATGATCCTCCCCCAAGCCCATCCGCCAAAGAGCACGGTTGAATCTCTTCAGGTCTTTCGTTAAGTTACAGGCAATGACCATCTCCCGCGCACGCCTCATTCTGCTTGCCTGCGCGAGCGGTCTTCTCTATCCCCTCTCCTTCCCCGCGTTCGACCTCGGCATGGTGGCCTGGTTCGCGCTGGTCCCGCTGCATATCGCGGTCGAATACCTGTCGCCGGGCCGCGCGTTCCGTATCGGCTGGCTTTCCGGCACGCTGGCCTTCACGGGCTCGATGTTTTGGGTCATTACAGCCATGAACGTCTACGGGAAGGTCCCGTTCCCGATTGCCACCCTGGTGATGTTGTTGCTCACGGTCTACCTCGGACTCTACATGGCCGTCTATGCAGGCGGACTTTCGTGGATCCGGACGGCATTCCCGACGCTGGGTTTCCTGCCCGCGCCTTTTCTCTGGGTGACCTTGGAACTGATCCGTACCTACTTTCTCTCCGGTTTACCCTGGGCACTGTTCGGATATTCCCAATACCAATGGCTTCCCATCATCCAACTGGCCGACCATTTCGGAGTGTACGGCGTCTCATTCCTCCTCGTGTTGGTCAACGCCGCGCTGGCGGAAACGATCATCTGGAGTTTCAAGGCCTATCGCGGATTTCAGATCCGCTCCTTTCCCTGGCCATCATCGGTCGCGGCTATAGCCGGATTCGGCGTCGCCCTGTTTTATGGCACCACCCTCTTGTCTTCCGCCCAGCATGTCCCGACCCGCACATTGTCGGTGGGAGTCGTGCAACCGAATGTGGAGCAGGCCCAGAAATGGGATGTGGCATTTCGCCAGGAGACGATGGCGCGTTACGATCGACTCACTGCGGGACTGGGCGACAACCTGGATCTCATCGTCTGGCCGGAAGCCGCCACACCCTTTGTATTTGAAATGGAACCGCAGTACCGCGCAGTTGTGAACGACATGGCTCGCCGTTCCGGCGCCCCACTGCTGTTCGGCAGCCCCGCATTGCGACGTCATCCGGACGGCCGCCCCTTCCTGCTCAACAGCGCGTACCTGCTCGCCACCGACGGCCAGATCCTCGGTCGCTATGACAAGCAACATCTGGTTCCCTTCGGCGAATACATTCCGTTTCACAATTCAATCTTGTTCTTCCTGGACAAACTCGTCGAAGGCATCGGCGACTTCGAAGCCGGACCGGGATCGACGTTATTGATGTTCAAGCCCCGCGAGAAGAACCCGCCCGCGGTGACCGCAGCCACGCTCACCGATTTCCACGTGAAGTTCGGCGTCGTCATTTGTTACGAAGTGATCTTCCCCAACCTCGTGCGGCAGTTTGCGGCGAACGGAGCCGATTTCATGGTCACGGTCACGAACGATGCCTGGTTCGGTCCATCGTCGGCGCCCTATCAACATTTCGGCATGGTGGTCTTTCGCGCCGTGGAAAATCATGTCGCCTTCGCCCGGGCGGCCAACACCGGCATCTCCGGCTTCATCGACCCTTACGGACGTGTCACGCAACAGTCACCGATCTTCACGCAGGACGCGCTCAGAGGAACCATTGCCATCAGCCATCAGCAGACCTTTTACTCGCAATACGGTGATCTCTTTGCGTATGCCTGTGCTATACTCGTCGCGCTTTTGTGCCTGACCGGCTACTTTTCCCAAGACACAGAACCCGCCGGTGGTGAACCAGCCGGGCGACCAGCCTGACAGAGAAAGGACCGTGCCATGTTAGATGATGTCCGAACCCGTGTGCGTACCCTCGGCGAACAGTTGGCTCAACTACGGGGGCATCTTTGACCTGGCTCGGATGACCGCTGAACTCAACGACATCGAAGTCAAAACCTCCCTGCCGGATTTCTGGAAAGATACGCAGGCGGCCGCCAAGGTGAACCGCCGCAAGGCCGCCCTCGATCGGGAACTGTCCCGCTGGCGGGAGACCGAACGCCGGCAAAACGACATCGAGGCACTTCTCGAACTGGCAATGGAATCCGGCGATGCGGGGCTGGAGCAGGAACTCCTGGCCGAACTCGGACCATTCGAAAAAGCCGTCGCCCAATTCCGCATCGAGTTGCTGCTCTCAGGCGAATTGGACTCGAGCAATGCCATCTTCGCGATCCATCCCGGTGCCGGCGGAACCGAATCGCAGGACTGGGCGCAGATGCTGCTGCGTATGTACGTGCGATGGGCCGAGCAAAAAGGATTTAAGGTCGAGACCTTGGATTTGCAGGGCGGCGATGAGGCGGGCATCAAGAGCGCGACGCTGTCCGTCAGCGGACCCTATGCCTACGGCTATCTCAAAGCCGAAGCCGGCGTGCATCGCCTCGTGCGGATCTCCCCGTTCGACGCCAACAAACGCCGGCACACGTCCTTTGCCTCGGTTTTCGTTTATCCCGAACTCGACGACGATGTGGAAGTGGTGATCGACGACAAGGATCTACGAGTCGACACCTTCCGTGCCGGTGGCGCCGGCGGTCAGAACGTCAACAAGGTCGAGACCGCCATCCGTATCACCCACATTCCGACGGGCATCGTGGTGCAATGTCAGAATGAACGGTCGCAACTGCAAAATCGCAACGGCGCCATGAAAATTTTGCGCGCGCGCCTCTTTGAAGTGGAGCAGCGCAAAAAAGAAGCCGAGTTCAACGCCATCGTGGGCGAAAAGAAGGACATCGCCTGGGGCAGCCAGATCCGGTCCTATGTCTTCCAGCCCTACCAGATGGTCAAAGACCATCGGACCGGATACGAAGTCGGCCAGGTCTCCGCCGTTATGGACGGTGAGCTGGACGGGTTCATCGAAGCCTATCTCCAGAGAAAACTGACCGGCGGGAAAGCCCCGGAACCGGTCGGCATGAAGGATGATGACCTGTAAAGAAAGGGAGCTGATAGCCTATGGCCTATAGCAGATAGCAGGAAACGGAACCTGTTCCGGACCATCAGCTATTCGCTAGCAGCCATACGCTCCGTGTGATCATGGATGAACTGAACGATCAACGCCAACAACGCATCAAGAAACTCGACCAACTTCGGCAACTCGGGGTGGCTCCCTATGGCACGCGCTTCGAGGTCAAGGACCGCGCAGGACAACTCACGCGTCTCCACGGTGAGAAAACCAAAGAGGTGCTGGAACAGGAGCAGATCGGCTGTACCATCGCCGGCCGTATCGTCGGCTTGCGCCGCTTCGGCAAAGCTGCCTTCGCGGTGCTGCAGGACGGATCGGATCGCCTGCAGGTCTACCTCAAGAAGGACACGCTGGGGGATCAGGCCCACCAGATTTCCGAGGGACTGGATCTCGGCGACTGGATCGGTGTCACGGGTGTCTTATTCCGCACCAAGACCAACGAGTTTACGGTGGAAGTGAAGACCCTCACGTTTCTGAGCAAGGCGCTCCGCCCGCTTCCCGAAAAGTGGCATGGGCTCACCGATGTCGAAACCCGGTATCGGCAGCGCTACGTCGATCTCATTGCCAATCCACAGGTTCACCAGATATTCGCTCTGCGCAGCCGCATCGTCTCGGGGATTCGCGCGTTTCTGATCGAACGCGGCTTTCTCGAAGTCGAAACGCCGATGATGCACCCGATTCCCGGCGGCGCCGCCGCGAAACCCTTCGTCACCCATCACAATGCCCTGGGCGCCGAGCTCTATCTTCGCATTGCCCCGGAACTCTATCTCAAGCGGCTGATCGTCGGCGGCTTCCCGCGCGTGTTTGAGATCAACCGGAATTTCAGGAACGAAGGCATCTCGACGATTCACAATCCCGAATTCACCATGCTGGAGTTTTACGTCTCCTACGCCGACTACCACGACTTGATCGTGTTGACCGAAGAACTCTTCGGCCGGTTGGCCCAGGACATTCTCGGCACCACCACGCTCGACTATCAAGGCACACAGATCAATCTGGAATCGCCGTGGCGCCGATGGTCGTATCACCAATCGATTCTGGAAGTGAATAGCCTGCCGCCCTCCGTCCTCACGAATCGCGATGAGGCCCTTGCGGCGGCCCAACGCCTCGGTGTCGAAGTCTCTCCCAAAGAATCACTGGTGAATATCCTCAACGAGATCTTCGAAGAGACCGTCGAGCCACGCCTCCAACAGCCGACCTTCATCACCGACTACCCGATCGAGATTTCCCCGCTCGCGCGAAGGAAAGACTCCGATCCGTCGCTCACCGACCGGTTCGAGCTCTACATCGCGGGACGTGAAATCGCCAACGCCTTCTCCGAGTTGAACGATCCGCTCGATCAGCGCGAGCGCTTCGAGGCTCAGGCGGCGAAACATGCGGCCGGAGACGAGGAAGCCCACCGCGTCGATGAAGACTTCCTGCGCGCCCTCGAATACGGCATGCCGCCGACTGCGGGTGAAGGGATCGGCATCGATCGGTTGGTCATGCTCTTCACCAATCAGTCCTCGATCCGGGATGTGGTCCTCTTCCCGCAGCTGAGGCCTGAAAAGTAGACATGGCGCTGCCCTACGAAATCTTCATCGGATTGCGGTACCTGCGCGCGAAGCGACGCAACCGCACCATCTCCTTCAACACCATCGTCTCGATTGCCGGGATTACGCTCGGCGTCGCCGCCCTGATCGGCACGGTCGGGATCATGACCGGGTTCAAGGAGGATGTGCAGGCCAAGATTCTCGGCACCACGGCGCACATCCTGGTGAACGACCGCATGAAGGAATCCATGGTCGACTACGAAGACCAGGTGAAGAAGGTGGCAGCCGTCCCGGACGTCGTCGCCGCCACCCCGTTCATCTTCCGCCAGGTCCTGCTCACTTCTCCGTCCGGTGTCCAGGGCATTATTCTTCGCGGGATCGACCCTGCACGGGAAGGCACGGTCACCGAGTTGGCCCACAATCTCGTCAACGGCAACCTCGACGACCTCGCGCGACAGAATAAAGTGGTCATTCCCGAAAAAGAACGGGAGCCGAACGGTCCCGACACAGCCATGCGGCCGGGCATCATTCTGGGAAAAGAACTCTCGATGCGGCTCGGCGCCTTCCCCGGCGACACGTTGAATGTGGTTTCCCCCGTCGGCCCGATCACGGGCGCCAGCATGACGCCGAAAATCAGACAATTCGTCGTCGTCGGCATCTTTCAATCCGGCATGTACGAATACGACTCCTCCCTCGCGTACATCGAACTGGGAGAGGCGCAGAAGTTTTTCAACATGGGCGCCAGCGTGACGGGTATCGAGGTGAAAGTCACCGATGTGTTCCGCGCGGCGGACATTGCCCGCGCGATCGAGCACCATCTCGGATTCGCCTTCTGGGCCAGGGACTGGATGCAGATGAACCGCAATCTGTTTTCGGCACTCAAACTCGAAAAGACGATGATGTTCCTCCTGCTGGTCTTGATCACCATCGTGGCTTCCTTCAATATCGTCAGTACCCTCACCATGATCGTGACGGAAAAACAGCGCGAGATCGCCATTCTCAAGGCGATGGGCGCGACACGCAAAGGCATCATGCGTATTTTCATGCTCAACGGCCTGATCATCGGCTGTTCCGGTGCGGCCATCGGCGTCCCGCTCGGGTATACGTTTCTCTGGCTGATCCAGACCTTTTGGACCTTCGACCCGACCGTGTACTACATCTCCCGCATCCCGGTCCATGTGCTCGGTTCGGATGTGTTACTGGTCGCCGGGTCTGCGATTCTGATCAGTTTCGCGGCCACGCTCTACCCCTCGCTCCAAGCCGCCAAACTGGATCCGGCGGCGGCCTTGCGCTATGAATAAGAGAGTCCGGGACTTCCCAGCAACACGATTGATCGTGAACCATTGCAGATTGCAGCACCGACATGATTGACGTCGTCGATCTCTACAAATCGTTTCCCATGGGCGGGCGTGAACTCGTCGTGTTGAATAACATCAACCTGCACATCAAACGCGGGGAATTGATCGCGATCATGGGCGCCTCCGGAGCCGGGAAGAGCACCCTGCTGCAAATCCTCGGGACCCTGGATCGCCCGACCAAGGGCACCGTGTCGTTCGACGGCCAGAATCTTTTTACGCTCACCGAGCAAGAGCAGGCCGAGTTCCGCAACAAACGTGTCGGGTTCGTGTTTCAATTCCACCACCTGCTGCCGGAATTCTCCGCCCTCGAAAACGCCTGCCTCCCGGCGATGATTCAAAAACGCGATATGGCCGATGTCGTCGGCGAGGCGACGAAACTCCTCGGCGAGGTCGGTCTGGCTGATCGACTCCACCACAAACCGGGCGAACTCTCAGGCGGCGAGCAACAGCGAGTCTCCGTCGCGCGCGCCTTGATGCAACAACCGGATCTGGTGCTGGCCGATGAACCGACAGGCAACCTCGACTCCCATACCGGCGACGCCCTCTTCACCTTGCTCCGTCAGTTGAACCGCTCCCGTGGGACCACATTCGTCATCGTGACCCACAACGACAAGCTCTCATCCCAGGCCGATCGCATCGTCTCCATGCAGGACGGGATGATCGTATCCTCATAACGCGAGACAATCGGTGGATGGCCCTCGCCCACTTGCGCGGCGCGGCTGAATCGTCCGACCTTGATCGGGATTTCTTGACGGCGTCAGCATCTTTTCGTAGACTGACCCATCCTCGCATTCACGTTGGAGTTCGACCAGGTTTATGAAGACATCGTTCGCACCGTACGTCCGGCTCACGACCATTTGTCTTGCCATCCTCCTGCCTCTTCAAGCAGCCGCGGTCGAATTTGTGTTTGTCGGATCGCGACAAATGGGCATGGGCGGAGCCGGAGTGGCCACGACATCCGACTCCCTGGCCACCTATTGGAATCCGGCCGGCATGGCGATGAACAAGAAATTCGATATCCGTTTTCAGGGCAGCGGTCAGGTCGTCGATCGAGGCGACGTGTTCGATTCCCTGAAAGACATCAACAACCTGAATTTGAACGATACGTCGGCCGGCAACATCGCCCGCCTCCAGCAACAGATCGATCGCATCAACCGTCCCGGCGCCAACCTCACCGCAGCTGCCTCCGGTGGATTGTACGTCAAAGGCAACTTCGGCGAACATGCACTGGGGTTCAACGTCTCCGACGTCGCCACCGCCGGCGGCTTCCTGCGCGGCCCGGTCGGATTTACGAATAACGGCACCAATCTCAGCGTGAACGGGCAGTTCGCCATGAACGGGCTGGAAGTCCGCCAAGCCGCCCTCTCCTACGCCTACGCCTTCATGGACCGGATGTTTTCGATCGGCGTCACCGGCAAGGTCATCCAAGGCGCGGCCTATACGGGATCCACCAACATCCGTGGCGCCAGCGACGACGTGAGAGTATTCGAAGACATCGGGCGCGCGAAGATCTCGACCGCGATCGGGATCGACGTGGGAGCGATGTTCCGGCCTTCGTCCTGGTTGCGGATGGGGATCGTGGCGAAGGACATCAACGCGCCGACTTTCGATGCGCCGAACGGAGACAAATTCAAATTGCTCCCGCAGGTTCGCACCGGCGTGGCCGTCAACCCCTATAACTCGTTGACCTTATCTGCCGATGTGGATATTACGAAGAACAATACGCTCACCCCGGGCGTGTACAGTCAGGTCCTGAGCCTGGGCGCGGAGCAGACAATCCTGTCCGAACTCCTGTCCTTCAGGGTCGGCGCATTTAAGAATATGCAGGATGCCAAGACACCGTTTATTCCGACGGCGGGCTTCGGACTTCGCATCCTTGCCTTGCGCATCGATATTGCCGGCGGGTATGATTTCAGAGACCAGGCTGCCCTGGCATCCGGGTCCGTGGCCTTGACCTTCTAAGGTTACGTTCGCACTGAATCAATCTGCTACACTTGCTATAGCAACCATGACACGACACACAGTACGCACCATCAGTGTTGTTTTCTGCCTCCTGATGACCGGCCTCCTGACCGGCTGCGGAGGTTTGCAAGAAATGTGGGAAGGGCCGGCCGCGCGCGGGTTCTACCCCAAGACCATGGCTATTCTCCCGATTTCCGGCACCTACGATAGCGCCAGAGAAGACGTCGAAGAAGTGGTGGCGAAAGTGCTGATCAAGAGCCGCCGCGTCGAGAAGGTCGTTCCCCCCGATCAGGTCACCGATACCTTCCAGACCACGAAAGATGCGTTCGATGCGCTCGTGACCTATTTCTCACGGATGGAAACGACGGGCCAATCGGACAAGAATTCCGCGATCAAGATCGGGCACGCGTTGGGTGCCGACTCTCTGCTGGTGGTGAAGGTGAATGCCTGGGAATATACGAGAGAAGAAGGCGATAATATCGCCCGCGTGGGCCTGAGCATGCGGCTGGTCGATGCCGTGAACGGCGCCATTGTCTGGAAAGCGCGCCACCAGGTGCAGGAAAGTTATCTCTTCATCCGTCCGGACATGCGGGATCTTGCTACGAAGCTGGCGACGGACATGATCAAGTACATGCCGCCCGAGAAACGCTAGCCTTACCCGCCCCGTTTCGTATCACCCTCCCCGACGGTTCCTCTGCGCAGATTATCGATCGCCAGCCCGAATTGGTTCGAGAGACTCGCCAGTTCCAGCACATCCCAATTGCTGAACGATTTGCCGCTTCGCCGATTCACCACCTCCAACACACCCACGGCCTGTGTTCCCATACGGACAGGCACGGAGACGAGAGACGCCACCGGCAAGGCGGCCTGCCATCCCTGACCGGCAACCAGTCTGGCATCCTGCCCTCCCCGCGTAATCAACACCGCCTGGCCCGTCCGATGAACAGCCGCGGCAATCGTCGATTGAAGCCCGGGCAGACCTGCTGCGCGCTCCCCCGCGACCGTACAGAGTTTCAAGATTCCATCACCGGCACTGAGGAACAAGGCCCCGGCCTCCGCTTCCACCAGGCGAACCGCGGCATCCAGCGCCCGGCGTAACTTCTCCTCTTCCGCCAGCGACGAATTCAACAGATCACTCACCTGCTCCATGTGTTGGATCCGAAGAATCTTCGCCGCGTATTTGACGGTCAATCGCGCATGGTCCAGCAAGACCGCCAACCAGGGTTCGACTGTCGTCAACACGGTCAGTAACTTCCGCGAGGGCAACCGCTGGGACTTCCCGGTCTGAAACATCACGACGCCGTCCATTCGACCGATCCGGTGCAATCGTAAACCATACAAGTCGCCGCTGCTCACCTGTGCATTCTGTTCCACCCTGGCCAGGCCCTCCCGCCATTTCCCGGCCACAGAGGCATCGCTGCTCCCGGCCTCCGCCAGACAGGTCATCTCGCGGGTCTGCTCATCACGCACGTACACGGCGATCGCCTGAACCTTCGTCAGCTGCAGGAACGATTGCACAAACGCCGCCGAGACGCTGATGGGTGAACGGCCCTCCCCTTCGGAACCGGACAGGGTATCGAACAATCCCTGTTGCAGAGTACGGATGACGCGCTCTTCACCCATTGCCGCAGGCACACGCGCCGTAGCTTTGCGGCGTGGAGCAACCAATGCGGTTTTCGATGTCGTCTTGCGGTTGGTTCGGCTGACCTTACGACGAGCTACGGCCATGGCGTCTCCTCATATGAAGCGTCACACGTTGCACGGCAGGGAACGTCTCCGCTCCCACGAATTCCTCGGATCAGGACAATACGCAACCGGGAGCCGCCGTCCTGGTCTGACCGATGCGACGGACGGGGCTCCACAGGAATCATGCACGAAGATGTCGGCTGAAAAGTTGAATAGAATACTGAGGGGGGAGAAGAGCTGCCGGCTAGGCCGGCTGCATCGCCTCCTTGAGGGATCGCACGAACGCACCCACTTCCTGAACGAGTCGGCCATCCTGCCCATGCTCTCCAACACGACGCACAATTGCGCTGCCCACGATCACGCCATCGGCGACCTGAGCCACCCGCGCGGCATCCTCCGGAGTCGCCACGCCGAATCCCACAGCCACCGGGGTCTTGGTGTGCTTTCTGATCTTGGCGACGTTCTCGCGTACGCCCGCCACGTCCTGTAGTTTAGCCCCAGTAATGCCCGTGATGGAAACATAATAGACAAATCCGCCGGACTCCCTTGCCACATAGGCCCGCCTCGACGCAGTGCTGGTCGGAGCCAACAGAAAGATCAGATGGAGTCCGGCCTCACCAGCCGGACCACGCAACGGCCCCGCCTCATCCGGCGGCATATCCGGCACGATCAATCCGTCCACACCCGCATCCGCAGCGATCCGGCAGAATTCCGCCTCACCGAACGCATGGATGTTGTTGTAATAGGCCATCAGGACGATCGGGATCTGGGTCGACGTCCGAAGATGCCGCACCGATTCCAGGATCCTTCGAAGCGAGGTCCCGCTCTGGAGGCCACGCTCGGCGGCCTTCTGAATCACCGGTCCATCGGCGATGGGATCGGAAAAAGGCACCCCTAATTCGATGACGTCGGCGCCCGCCCGCTCCAACTCGAGCACCAACTGCTCCGTCTCCTGCAACGACGGGTCCCCCGCCATGATGTAGGTGATCAGCGCCTTCTCCCCCTTCGCCTTCAGCTGACTCAATCTGTGATCCAAACGATTCATATGGATATACCTATCCCTCTCGATCATCCTTGAAACCAATCGCAGGAGGGTCGAAACGATCATCCAGCGCGGCCGCAGCAAGCGCGGAGCTGAGGCGTACTCCTGCAGTACGTCGAACCTGTGCGCGCCGCGAGAACAAAGCTGGAGGCCGTTTTCAACCACCTGCTACAGCGTGACGCCTTTGATTCTCGCCACCTGCTGCACATCCTTGTCGCCGCGCCCGGACAGGTTCACGATGAGGATCTGGCTCTTCTTCATTTTCGGCGCACACTTCACCACTTCGGCGATGGCATGGGCGCTTTCCAGCGCGGGCATGATCCCCTCCTCCCGCGCGAGCAGATCGAACGCCTCCAACGCCTCATCATCCGTGACCGACGTGTACTGGGCACGATTCGTTTCCTTGTAGTAGCTGTGCTCCGGCCCCACCGCCGCATAGTCCAAACCTGCCGAGACGGAATGGGTAAGATTCACCTGACCGTTCTCGTCCTGCAGCAGATAGGTCATGGTCCCTTGCAACACACCAGGGCGACCGCCCGCAAACCGGGCCGCATGTTTGCCGCTCTCGACGCCCAGACCTCCGGCTTCGACCCCCACCATCCTGACCTTCTTATCCGGAACGAAGGCGTGAAACAGCCCCATCGCATTACTGCCGCCGCCGACACAGGCGATCAGACAATCGGGCAGACGCCCTTCCGCGGCCAGAATCTGTTTGCGGGCTTCACGGCCGATGACGGACTGAAAATCCCGGATCATCATCGGATAGGGATGCGCACCCAGAACTGAACCGAGCACATAGTGGGTCGTCCGCACGTTGGTCGTCCAATCCCGCATCGCTTCACTGATGGCATCCTTCAACGTCCGGCTGCCGGCATCCACGCCGGTAACCGTCGAACCCAGGAGCCGCATCCGGAAGACGTTCAGCGCCTGCCGCTGCATGTCTTCCGTGCCCATGTAGATTTCACATTCCAGGCCGAACATTGCGGCGACAGTCGCCGTCGCCACTCCGTGCTGCCCCGCACCCGTTTCGGCAATCAGACGAGGCTTTTTCATCCGTCGTGCGAGCAGCGCTTGCCCGATCGCATTGTTGATTTTATGGGCGCCGGTATGACACAGGTCTTCGCGCTTGAGATAAATCTTGGCACCACCCAATCGCTTCGTCAGACGCTGGGCGAAATACAGCGGCGTCGGCCGCCCGACATATTCTTTCAAATAGTGCTTCAGTTCGGCTTGAAACCCCTTGTCCCGGCGTGTCCGCTCGTATACCTCTTCCAGTTCCAGCAAGGCGGGCATGAGAGTTTCAGGGACATACCGTCCGCCGTATGGGCCGAACCGCCCATGTCGATCTGGTATCGCCATGTGAATCCCTTCAGCTAGTCGTGAAAAACAAAAGTATAGACGCTGGCCTAGCGGGAGACAAGCCTCACGGCCTGCACAAAGGCCCGGACCTTGTCATGGCCTTTCCTGCCGGGCGAGGCCTCGACTCCGCTGCTGACATCGACGCCGTAGGGCCGCACCTGCTCGATGGCTTGCACGACGTTCTCCGGCGTCAGCCCTCCGGCCAGAAGAATACGCGCCACCGCCGCGGCCTCCGCAGCCAAGGACCAATCGGCCACCTGTCCCGTGCCGCCATAAGCGTCGGGAGAAAAGGCATCCACCAGAAATCCCCGCACGCCGGCGCGCCCTTGAAACTCGGCAAGCGCCAGAAATGACCGTCGATCCCGAAGACGAATCGCCTTCAGCACCGGCCGCCCCAGCATCTCGCAATAGGCCGCCGTCTCATCCCCATGAAGCTGCGCAAGGGCAAGACCGCAACTGTCCATGATGTCCCGCACCACCTTCGCATCCTCATTCACGAACACGCCGATCGGCAACACAAACGGGGGCAGTTCCTTCACGATTGCCTTGACCGCCGCCGCTTCCGCGCACCGAGGGCTCTTTTTATGAAACACGAACCCGACCGCATCCGCGCCGGCTTCCACCGCCACGGCCGCGTCCTCGGCATTCGTCAGACCGCAGATCTTAACCTTTACAGCCATGGCGTCAGCAACTCTGCTTGCTCTTCTGCATGCCGTAGAACCCGCGATAGGACCACTGGCAGGCCTGCCCCTTGGCGTTGAAAGTCAGGCCGATCAAGTCCTGCCGCCCGTCCTGCTGGGGAACAGACCACTCGCACACTTCGCCGCCGTCCTTGAACGAATGGCACTTCGTGGGGATGCCCATGTCCTTGATGCGGTCGTCTTTGCTGCTGCCCATCCAGGAATCCCACTTCGGGGAATATTCATGGATCTCCTGATTCATACAACCGGCCAAGGTCAGCAGCGCCGCCATTACAGCGAGAGAGAGTCGCGTCTTCATGGCTTCTCCTTGTTGGATTCATCGCCCAGCAACTCACGAATTTTCACGCCGATATCCTGCGCCCGGATCAGCGACTCGCCGATCAGCATGGCATGGACACCGGCCTCTACCAACCGCGTCACATCCTCCCGCTTGTGAATCCCGCTTTCACTCACGATCAGCTTATCGCCGGGAATGCGTTTCGCCAGTCGCAGGGTCACGCCCAGATCCGTGGAGAAGGTTTTGAGGTCACGATTGTTGATACCGATCAGACGGACATCCGGAAGCCATTCCAACACGGTATCGAGTTCGCGTTCATGATGCGTCTCCACCAGCACATCGAGCGACAACTCTTTCGCCAGGGCGGAGAAGTCGATCAATTGGCGCTTCTCCAACCCGGCCACGATCAACAGGACCGCGTCCGCGCCATAGGCCCTGGCTTCATAGAACTGAATATCCGCCACCATGAACTCTTTGTTCAGCGCAGGCAGGCCGACTTTCCGCTTCACATCGGAGAGATACTCGAGGCTGCCCTGAAAAAAATCCTTGTCCGTCAGCACGGAGACAGCCGCAGCCCCATGCTCCCGATAGGCTTCGGCGATGGCCACCGGCTCGAAGCGCTGCTCGAACTCCGGCCGCAACAGACCGAGACTCGGAGAGGCCTTCTTGACCTCCGCGATGAGCGCGGGCCTGGTCCGAGTCCGGCGCGCGTCCAGGTTCACGGCAAACCCCAGTGTCGGGCCAGCATCGCGAATTCTGGTTTTCAGCTCCGCGAGATACCCGCGGCTGTTCTTGTGGCGAATTTCCGCTTTTTTATGTTCGAGAATCCGATCGAGAATCACGATGTCACGACGCCTTCTTCGTAAATGCGATGAGTTGATCCAGTTTCTCCATCGCCGCACCCGAGTCGATCGTCTGCTGGGCGAGGTGAAACCCTTCCTGCAGCGTCTTCGCCTTGCGTCCGGCCACGAGCGCCGGTGCGGCATTCAGACACACGATGTCGCGCTTCGGTCCTTTCCGTCCCCGGAAAATATCGCGCGTGATGGCGGCATTGTCTTCCGCACTCCCACCGACCAGTTCTTTCGGCCTGACGCGTGTGAGGCCGAATTCCGTCGGATCGATGGTATAACTCGACACCACGCCGGCTTTGCCCTCTGAAATCCGGGTCCGGTCCGTGACGGTGATCTCATCCAATCCGTCCATGCCGTGCACGACAAAACAATGTTGCGCGCCCAGGTGGAGCAGCACCTTCGCCAACAACTCCGTCAAGCCGGCATCGAATACCCCGACGACCTGTATGCGGGCACCGGCTGGATTAGTCAGGGGGCCGAGAATATTCAGCAGCGTCCGAATCCCCAGTTCCTGCCGCGGCTGGGCACAGTGTTTCATCGCACTATGATAGAGCGGCGCGAAGAGAAACCCGATCCCCACCTCGTTCACACAGTCGGCGACCCGCTCAGGCGGGAGATCGATCGCCACACCCAGCGCGGCCAACACATCGGCACTGCCTGATTTGGACGAGACCGACCGGTTGCCATGTTTCGCCACCGTCAGCCCGGCGCCCGCTGCCACGAACGCCGCAGTAGTCGAAATATTGAAGGTATGCGCCCGATCACCGCCGGTGCCGCAGGTATCTACGACCTGGGAATCCCGTACCCGGATCTTGGTTGCGCGGGCCCGCATAGCCTGCACGGAGCCGGCGATCTCGGCCACAGTCTCCCCCTTCATCCGCAGCCCCATGAGATAGCCGGCGATCTGGGCGGAAGTGGCCGCGCCGTCCATAATCTCGCCCATCACGGTTTCAGCTTCTTGCTCGGTGAGATCGGACCGTTCGGCCAATGTATTGATTGCGTCTTTGATCATGAGGGGCGCGATCAGCAATCCGCGGTCGGTAATCAGTCGGAAGGCTTCATAGAGGACACTGATTGCCGGTGGCCGACAGCCGTGGACTAGAGTTTCAAGAAATTCCTGAGCAGCTCCTTACCGGCGGTGGTGAGAATCGATTCCGGATGGAATTGCACACCCTCGATACCCAGCGTCTTGTGGCGCATCCCCATGATCTCGCCTTCGGCGGTCTCGGCGCTGATCTCGAAACAGTCCGGGAGATTCTTGCGATTCACGATGAGTGAATGATAGCGGGTGGCCTCAAACGGGTTCGGCAGATTGCGAAAAATCGTGCGACCGTCGTGGCGAACCATCGACGTCTTGCCGTGCATGAGACGCTCGGCGCGGATCACTTCGCCGCCGAACGCAACCGCCAGCGATTGGTGGCCGAGACACACACCCAGCAACGGCAGTTTGCCGCCGAAATACCGAATCGCTTCCACCGAGATTCCCGCCTCGTTCGGCGTGCAGGGGCCGGGCGAAATGACGAGCCGGCGCGGCTTCAGGGCTTCGATCTCCCGGATGGAAATTTTGTCGTTTCTGTAGACGACCACATCTTCCCCCAACTCGCCGAAATATTGCACGAGGTTGTAGGTAAAGGAATCGTAATTGTCGATCATCAACAACATATGGACCACTCGTCGCTCGTCGTTCGTGAATCGTATCTCGTGGGGTCGCCGTTCCTGCGTTTCACGCTTGACCTGTCACGTTTCACGCGCTCATTCCAATCCCTGCTCGGCGAGTTCGATGGCTTTCATCATCGCTCGCGCCTTGTTGCAGGTTTCTTCGTATTCATGTTCAGGAATCGAATCGGCGACGATACCGGCTCCCGCTTGAATATAAGCCTGCCGCCCCTTGATCACGACGGTCCGAATGTTGATGCACATGTCCATGTTGCCGGAAAAGCCGAAATACCCCACCGCTCCCGCATAGGGCCCGCGGCGCGTCGGCTCCAATTCCTCGATGATTTCCATCGCGCGAATCTTCGGCGCACCCGACACGGTCCCCGCCGGGAAACAGGCTCGCATAACATCGTACACGGATTTGTTGCTTTCCAACTGTCCCGTCACTTGCGACACAATATGCATGACATGCGAATACCGCTCGACCTGCATCAGCGACTCCACCTTCACCGAGCCTCTGGCTGCCACCCGACCCACGTCGTTGCGTCCGAGATCCACCAGCATCACATGTTCGGCCCGCTCTTTTTCATCCGCCAACAGCCGTCGCGCCAGGTCCTGATCTTCTTCGGGCGTCTGCCCGCGGCGCCGCGTGCCGGCAATGGGGCGCAGTGAGATCTGGCCGTCTTCACAACGCACCAGCGTCTCCGGCGAAGACCCCACCAGCTCCACGCCCGCCACACGCAGGTAATACATGTAGGGCGAGGGATTGATGACTCGGAGGGCGCGATAGAGTTGAAACGGCGTCGTATGGATTTGCGTTTCCCACCGTTGAGACAAGACGGCTTGCACGATATCGCCCGAGCGGATGTACTCCTTGGTCCGCACGACCATCTTCTCGAAATCGGCCTTGTTCATGTTGGACGTAAAGGTGATCGGTTTCCGGCGGCGTTTCTGCCGCGGTTGCCGCACCGGCCGCTTCAGCCGCGCAATCATCTTTTCAATCCGCGTGGTGGCATGGCGATAGGCGTCACGGATGTCCCGTTCCTTGGTCGATTCCAGGTAGGCGTTCGCAACCACTTTGATTTTCTGCGAGACGTTGTCGAAGATCAGCAGCGTGTCGGTGAGCAGAAAGGCAAAGTCCGGCAGGCCGAGGCTGTCTTTGCGCAGCGCCGGCAGCTCCTCGAACGTCCGCACCATATCGTAACTGAAGTAGCCCACCGCGCCGCCGACGAACCGGGGCAGGCCGGGCACGGTCACCGGACGATACTCTTCCATCAATTCGCGCAGCCGCTCCAGCGGATTACCACGACTTTGAATCCGCAGGTTCTTCTTCCCCCGCGTCAAGACCAAGTCACCCTTCTCCTCGCGGATCACCGCCGATGAGCCGCTACCCAGGAACGAATACCGCGCCCAATTTTCACCACCGGCCACACTCTCGAGCAGATAGGCCGTCGGCCCATGGTCGATTTTGGCAAACGCCGACACGGGCGTCTCATAGTCCGCCAGAATTTCCCGATAGAGCGGAATCAGATTGCCTTCCGCCGCGAGGGCTCGGAATTCATCCAGAGTGAGAGAGTATTGTTGTCTACTCATAAGGCACGACAATCGCGACACTAGGGCCGGCTGATGATCAACTTCTGTCCGACCACAACCGTGCTATTGTCCAAATTGTTCCACTTCCGCAATTGGTCCACACCGACGTGATACTTCTGCCCGATGCGATACAGGGTTTCACCGGGACGCACCGTGTGAGTGTTGCCGGTTGCCGATGCCGAAGTTGCACCGAGGGCATCCGCTCCCGCCTGTTCCTGACCGAGCACATTCTTGGCTGCGTCCTTCGCCGATTCCAGACTCAACTCCGACGACACATCCGCCTTCAACGCCTCATCGACGGCGGCCGTAAAGTCCTTCTTCGCCGCAGCTGCGGCCTTTTTCGTCTTGGATGGAATTGTCGTCAGGCGCTTCATATCTTCATGCGCCCGCTTCTCCAGCAGGCTGGCTTCCTTCATCGCCTGGGCCTCTTCCTGAATTTGAGCCGCCTGCTGACGCACCGCTTCCACCTGAGCGCCGAGTTCCCGATTGCGGGCCTCGTACTCACTCAGTTCGCGTTTGCTTCGTTTGACTTCGCTGTCCAGTTCGGCGCTGCGCTTTTCTTCCTGCGCCAGGAGCCGCTGGAAGTTCAGGCTGCGCGCTTTTTCGGCTTCGTACTTCTCCGACATCACGCATCCGCTCACACTCAGGCCGCTCAGTACGAGCAACCCGATCGGAACCACTACTGCGTGTCTCATCCGTGAGTTTCGCTGACTCATCATGTCGCTCCTTCGTTGCGGCCTTCTCCAGGAGAGGCTTTCGAATGTCATCAAGGTAACCCGCGCATGGCGCATCCGCTTCCGATTCGCAGCCTTCGAAAGTGGGTAGAATACGGTCCAAGGCAGCGAAAGTCAAAGTGAAATGGGCTGCAGAGACGTTTGACCCCCTCCCCCCCCCTATGCTACCGTTCGCACCAGATCGCCGTTCCGCCTATTCTATCCAATCACCGGCACGAAAGACCATGTCACCCAGCGCACAACCGGGCACCTCCCGCACCGTCACCATCGAAGGCATTACGCTGCACCTGGCTCAGCCCATGACGATGGGCCAGGAATGGATCGGAAACCGGGAGATTCTCAAACAGTTACTGGCCTGCTGGCTGGTGATCGACGAGCGTGACCTACCGCTGTCTCCCCGCATCACCGGTCAGCCGGGCATCGGCAAGACCACTCTGGCGATGGCGGGAGCCCGCGAACGCAAGCAGGACCTCTACGTGTTTCAGTGCACAGCCGACACCCGCCCGGAAGACCTGCTGATCACGCCCGTCCTGGCGGAATCCGGCACCATCAGTTACCACGCCTCGCCGCTGGTCACTGCGGTGCTCACAGGCAGCATCTGCGTGCTGGACGAAGGCAACCGCATGAACGAGAAAAGCTGGGCCTCGCTGGCTCCGCTCCTGGATCACCGGCGCTGCGTGGAATCCATCATCGCCGGCATTCTGATCAACGCCCATGCCGAGTTTCGCTGCTGCGTGACCATGAACGAAGACGCGTCCACGTATGAGGTGCCCGACTATATTCTCTCGCGCTTGCAGCCGACGCTGGGCATGGGGTTCCCGGCGCGCGAAGACGAACTGGCGATCCTCCGGTATCACCTGCCCTTCGCGCCGGCGGAGATGCTGGCCATGACCGTCGACTTTCTCCAGGAGGCCCACCAGCTCAGTCTCGAATATTCCGTGCGCGACGGCATTCATCTCCTGCAATACGCGCTGAAGCGTCGCGCGCAGGACCCGACGCACCCGCTGTCGGCCGATGCCGCCTGGCGGGAATCACTGATGAAAGTCCTCGGCGAAGAAGCGCTCGATCTGCCGACTCAGTCACGCCGTCGAAAGCGCGCCCTGGGCGACCAGGCCCTGCCGCAGGGCCTCGGCGATTTCTTTTTCGAAAGCGACGACCCTCTACATCCCGGCCGATAATGGCAGTGTCATCCTCCACCGCCGACTCCGTCTTCCGCCTGTCACCACGCATCGAACTGTTCCCGCTCCTGCACGGCAGCGGCGATGTCGCTCAGGAAGTGCGCGAGAGGCTGACCGACCGTCGATTCGATTGCCTCGCGGTTCCGCTTCCGCCTTCCTTCGAGCATCCGCTGGAAGAAGCCGTGCTGGACCTGCCGACGATCAGCGTGATCGTCCAACCGGAACGCGATCAGGAAGGCGCCGCCACGGTGAACTACGTGCCGGTCGATCCCTGCCAGGCAGTCGTCATGGGGATTCGCGTCGCCATGGGAGAAGGCATCCCCAGGGCCTATATCGATCGCGAAACGGCCGTCGTGGAACCGGTGCCCTTCGTCTCTCCCGATGCCTACGCACTCAAACGCCTCCCCTACGCCACCTTTGCCGCCGCAATGGTACCCACGCTCACGCCGCCTGCGGAGGGCAGTCAACAGCAGGTCCGCATCGCCTGGATGGCGTTTCAACTCCACCAACTCGAAATGGAGTACGAGCAGATTCTCTGCTTGTGCCACTTCGCAGACTGGCCCTGGATTCGTCAGGCCTATCAGCAACGAACCGACTATCAAATCCCGGCGCTCGACTTCGGGCGCCCCGAACGGTACCTCGTCGAGCCGGCCTCACTCTATTTTGTCTTGGGTGAACTGCCGTTCCTCACAGAGCTGTATGAGCGACGTCGCGCGACCGTCCATTCGGACCGCCACCTCTCCATCGACGGGATCAAAGAACTTCTGCTCGAAACACGCACAAGGTGGCAGACCGGCCATGACGCGGAGGGTCACACCGTCCCCACCTGGGTGACACCGCAGTTGCTGCAAGCCTACTTGCAGTATGTGCGGAACCACGCGCTGTTGGACCGACGATTGACGCCCGACCTCTACACGCTGGTCCTCGCGGCAAAACAGATGGCAGGTGACGACTTCGCGGTTCGCCTCCTCGAAACTGCCAAAAGTTACTCCTATCAAGACATCGAACAGAGCCACGTCCCTCATCTCTCGGCCGGGCTCGGCCGGTTCGCTCTGCCGGATGAGCAGATCGTGCGGGCGACCAACCGGCTCCAGGGTACGCCCCTGGCCTGGCGCTCGCTCTCGCTCCGGCCCCGCCCGCCGCGTCGCACGAGCCGGCAGTGGTCCTATCTGTGGAATCCGCATCGACAATGTTCCTGGCCGCCGGAAGATTCCAAGATCGAAAGTTTCCACACCCATGTCCGTGAGCAGGCCAAGGCCATCATCGGGGCCGATCTCGCCAAGAGCGAGAAGTTCACCACCTCGATGAAAGACGGGATCGACATCCGGGAGAGTCTGCGCCATTGGCATCAGCGCCAACAGCCGGGTCGTCCGCAACGGATGGAGATTTACGTCAAAGAGATTCCCCCCGCGCGCGGGAATGTGGATACGGTGATCTTTCTGTTCGACACCCCCGGCGATCCGGAGCAATACAGCTGGCAGGCCACCTGGTATGCCGAACATGCGCAGGAGTCCACGCTCTGTTTCTACGCGACACCCTTCCTGAACAACATGATCGCGCCGGGCATCGGGCAATCGCGCTACGGCGGCGCCCTGTTTATGTTCCCGCCCCGCCCGATCCCCGACATCTGGACCGACGAAACACTCGGATTTGCCAGGACCCTCGAAGAACGGTTGATTGCGGCCGGAGCGGTCCATTCACGTGAAACACACCTGGCCCTGGTAACACCGGTTCCGCCCAAGGCGCGCTGGAGACAGATTGCCAGGCAATTCGACCGGCGCCTGGTGCCGATTCCGTTGAGCCGGTTTTCAGGACAGATGATCGACCGCTTGCGGCGCTTTCATGTGTTGAACGGACATGAGATCCGCAGCTTCGCGGCCCAATTTATTCGTGAGTAAGCAGCCCATGCCTCATCAGACAGCCGAACAACGGATCGCCGATCTTCGTCGCCAAATCCGCCATCACGATCACCTCTATTACACGAAGGACCGGCCGGAGATTTCGGACGCGGAATACGACCGGCTCTTCCGCGAGCTCGTCGACCTCGAAACGGCGCATCCCGACCTGGTCACCGGCGACTCGCCCACCCAACGAGTCGGCGCACCACCGCTGGAGGAACTCATCAAGGTTTCCCACGAGAAACCGATGCTGAGTCTCGATTCGATTACCGATCAGGAAGATGTCCGGGCCTTCGACGCGCGCATGAAGCGGGAGCTGGAAACCGACCAGATCGTCTACACGGTGGAACCGAAATTCGATGGCCTTTCGGTGGAACTGGTTTACGATCGGGGCGCCTTCGTCCGTGGTTCCACACGAGGAGACGGCATGGTCGGCGAAGACGTGACGATCAATCTGCGAACGATTCGCGCGCTGCCGCTGCAGCTCGATCCCCAGCCCTCCCTGCCTGCGCATTTGGTGGTGCGCGGAGAAGTGTATATGCGGCTGGATGAATTTCAGGCGCTCAACCGTCGCATGACGGAACGCGGCGAGGAAGCGTTTGCGAACCCACGCAATGCCGCAGCAGGATCGTTGCGGCAGCTGGACAGCCGCATCACCGCGTCGCGACCCTTGACCCTGACCTGTTACGACATCATGGCGATCTCCGGCACAGCTCCACCCACCCACTGGGAGGAGTTGGACGCCTTGGCCGCCTGGGGACTTCCTGTTCCCGAACACCGGCAACGTTGCCGCTCGATTGACGAAGTCCTCTCGTTCCAACAGGCCACCGATGCGATGCGGGACTCGCTTCCCTTTGAAATTGACGGCGTGGTGGTCAAACTCGACCGCCGGACGTGGCAGGACCAGCTGGGCAGCAAATCCCGCAGCCCACGTTGGGCCATCGCCTACAAGTTTGCCCCCCGAAAAGAGATCACGGTCATTCAGGACATCGCCGTCTCGGTCGGTCGGACCGGCACCCTGACGCCGTTGGCCCTGCTGAAACCGGTGGAGGTCGGAGGTGTCACAATCAGCCGGGCCACCCTCCACAATGCAGATGAGGTCGCGCGAAAGGATGTCCGCGTGGGTGACACGGTCAAGGTGGAACGCGCCGGTGACGTGATCCCCGCCATTGCCGAACGGGTCCCGGTTCCCGGAGAGGTGAGACAGGAGCCGTTCGTGATGCCCGACCACTGCCCGGTGTGCGGCTCGGCAGTGGCGCGTGAAGGGGCCTACTTCTACTGCACCGGCCAGACCGTCTGCGTCGCCCAACTGAAGGGCGGCATCGAACACTTCGCCTCGAAGAGCGCGCTGGATATCGACGGGATGGGAAAGAAGACGATCGCTCAACTGGTCGATGTCGGGTTTGTCCGGGACCTGGCCGATCTCTACAGCCTGACCAAAGAGCAGATACTCACGCTGGAGGGATTCGCCGACCGATCGGCAAGCCTGCTCCTTGAATCGATTGAACGCAGTAAATCCGTCTCACTGGAGCGGCTCTTGATGGGGCTGGGAATCAGGCAGGTGGGGCAGCACATCGCTCGCGTCCTGGCGAAACAGTTCGGTACCCTGTCGAAGCTGATGTCGGCGACGCAGGAGGAATTGCTGCAGGTGCGCGAAATCGGCCCGGAGATTTCTGCCAGTCTCGACTCGTTCTTCAGCGAAGAACGGAACCGGGCGGTGATTGCCCGCCTGATCGAACGAGGTCTGACGATCGCTCCCCCGACCACTGAGAACGCAGCCGGCAGCCAGAGCCTGGCCGGCAAGACGTTCGTCTTTACCGGTGGGCTGGCCAACTACACCCGCGATCAGGCCAAACAGTTGGTGGAACAACAGGGGGGACAGGTCTCGTCGAGTGTCAGCAAGAAGACATCGTTTGTGGTGGCAGGGACCGATCCGGGGTCGAAACTGGACCAGGCCCGGAAACTGGGAGTGCGGGTTCTGACGGAAACGGAATTTACCGCTCTAGTGACGCCTGAGTGACAGAGACATGCTCATCGACGATGGGCTCATGCGTGATGGGGTGTTTTTCTTCCTTGTAGATATTGACGCTCTTGATGACCCGCGGGTCCGCCTCATGAATGACCAGGCGACAATTGGCGATATGCACTTCTTCACCGACCTTGGGAATCCTGCCCAGTTCATGCTGCACCAGACCGCTGATCGTCACGGCATCGTCGCCTAAATCCACCTTGAGGAAATCGTTGACCTTCCGGACCTCGGTGCGTCCATGCACCAGGATCTGGTTCTTACCGATACGCTTGATCAACTCTTCGGTGATATCCGTCTCATCGACAATCTCGCCGACCACCTCTTCCAGCAGGTCTTCCAACGTGACCAGGCCCATCACACCACCGAACTCGTTGACCACAATCGCCATGTGGCGTTTGTCCAACTGAAACTGCTTCATCAGGTCGTCCGCGGATTTCGTATGCGGGATAAACAGAGCGGGCTGCGCGATGTCGCGAAGCTTCATCTCCGTATGCCCTTGGGCCAACGCCGTCAACGCCTTGGTCTTGTAGAGAATCCCGATAATGTTATCCAACGTGCCTTCGTATAACGGGATACGCGAATACTTGGACTTGAACAGGAGTTCCTTCGCTTCGCGCAGATACTGATTGCAGTCGAGCGAGAACATGTAGATACGCGGGGTCATGCAATCTTCCGCCGTGATATCCTTCAGCTGGAAGACGTTCTTGATCATCTTCACTTCCTGCGCCTCAATCGCGCCGCTCTTGCTGCTCTGATCGAGCATGATCTTCAGCTCTTCTTCCGTGACGAAGGGCACGTTGAGCCCTTTACCGCCGGTCAACTTATAGATGAGGGGCACCACGAAGAACATGATAGGCGTGAGCACCTGCTGAGCCGCATAGGCCGGATAGGCCATGTTCAACACCACGGGAACCGAGTACTTGGCCGCCAGAGTCTTGGGCACCAGGTCGGCAAACACCAACAGAACAAAGGTCAGAATACCGACCAGGACCGCGAAGGCCTCGCCCAGCACACCTTCCAGCCCCTGCCCTCCGAATCGGTTCAGCGCAATAATCGTGGCCAGCGATGCGGTGGCGGTGTCGATCAGTCGATCTCCGACCAGGATGGTCAGCAGGAGGCGTTGCGGATCGGTTCGAAGATGGAGGGCCATCTCCGCCCGCTTGCTGCCCGTATCGGCCAGCGCCCTGAGCTTCGTATCGTTGACGGAGTAGAATCCGACTTCAACAACAGAAATCACCGCGGACAACAGAATGAGGACTATCAGAACGATAATGTCCATAAGACCTATCGAGGTTAGAGGTGCAGACTCACGTTGAAGGAGTGAATGGTGGAACCTTGGATCAGTCCGAAGCCTTGGGTTCGAACTGCAAGACTTGCCCTCTGTCGTGAGAAGACGACCAGACCGGGTCCTCTCGGGTCACTTTCATCCATCGCGTATTACAATTAGCACAGGCAGACAGGCGCATCAAGCATTACGACACTTCCATGCCGAGCACAATTAGTCAGCATATCAGTCATTTAGACTATTTACCATGCTCCCGCACCCTCAAGGATTCCCCGTAGTCGCCCCCGGCGCATCGTCGCGCACGATGAATGGATCGGTCTCCAGTGCCCGTCTCAGATGCGCGGCGGCCTGCTCGGCTGCGACCTCCGTTTGAAATTGTCCCGCATACACCCGATACCGGCGACCATCCGGAAGATCGACGCCGACGATCTTTGAGCCAGGATAGGCACTCCTCAATCGTTCGACCAAAGCTCGTGCGTTGGCCGGATCGGCAAAGGAACCGACCTGCACGCGCAACACCCCCATCCCCCCGGCTCGTCCCTCGTAACTGATCACCCGGAGTTCGATTTCATCGGTACCGCGCCCGACCATCCCGACAGCCTGGGCTCCGGCCAAAGACAGGTCCAGAATTCTCCCGCGCGCAAACGGCCCCCGATCGTTGATCCGCACGGTCACCTGCCGGCCGGTGCTCAGAGATCGCACGACCGCCACCGACCCCAGCGGCAACGTCCGGTGCGCCGCCGTCAATTTGTGCATGTCGTAGACTTCACCGTTTGCCGTGCGGTTGCCGTGGAAGCCGGGCCCGTACCAGGACGCGCTGCCCCGTTCGATAAACCCTAACGGATAGCCGGGTGGATACGACGGACGCGCCGGACTCCAGCCGGAGCAGCCGCTGAGCCATGTGGTGAGGAGAAACGCGAACAGGGGGAGAAGAAGACGGCTGGTGCTTGTCCTCTTCTCCCCCGGCATAAGGCGGATTAGAATTCGTCGAGTGAATGGGTGCGCAGCACCCCGAGGGCTTTGGTCGTATTCGAAACGGTCAGCACCACGATCGCGCGTTTGCCTTCCCGCGACGGGGTGCAATAGCCGCACTTCACATTGATGCGAGCCCTGGTGAGCGAATCGGCCACCTGTTTCAAGGCGCCGGGCTTATTCTCCAGACTCAAAATCAGGGCGGTCTCTTCACGGAACTTGATCTTGGATTTTCTCAGCGCAATACGAGCCGTATCCACATCCGCCACAATCAGGCGAAGCTTTCCCGGACCGGTGACTTCGGGCGCAGAGAACGCCTTGATGTTGACTCCCGCAGCCCCGAGCACGGCCGCCACTTCAGCCAGCACTCCAGGCTTACTCTGTCCACTCACCACAAATTGCGTCGTTGTCGGCATGGGCTCCTCTCCCTCTGCTGAGTCAGTTCGTCTCGGATGTTAGCGACTGTATCCATACAGCCACTTCACGCTGGTGCCGCCGATGTTTCTGACGGTATGGGACACTCCGGCCGGAATGAGGATCTCCTCGCCCGGTTCGGGCCGGACACACCGGCCCCCGAACTCCAGTTCCAACCGGCCCTCGACCGGCATCACCAACTCGTCGGTCGCGTGGCGGTAATCCTCCCACACTTGCCCGGGCGGATCAACCCAAAGATCACAACTGAAGCCCCGCGCCTGCCATTTCCTGGCGACTGCCTGCTGATCGACCGTGACCATAGTTCTCCGCAACCAGCTACACCGTTGCCCAGCGACCTTCCAACTTCTTCATAATCTGCGGCATGGTCGTGTACTCCATGTCGTCGAGGGGCAACCGGTGCGGTTCAAAGGGACCGTGCATCCGTAACACATCGGCGATCCGGTTCGCATCCCGGCGCGCTTCATCATACGACGGATCGTCGAACATATCCCGCGGCCCGACGAGTTTGCCGTCAGCCAATTGAAATCCCAGACAGGCGACGCGCGGAGGCCCATCGAAGCGGGTCGGCGTCGCCTGCTTCACCGAGACCGGCATGAGCGGACCGTAATGCGAACCACGCATCCAGCCCTCGATGATCCAGGGATACCGGAACGGATCGAGCACTTCGCCCACCGCTGGAAAGTTCTGCTGCGCGCGGACGATCATCACCGGGTCGTCTTTCCCGACATACTTGCCCGCAATGAGCGAGAGCCGCTCCGTCGACGAGGCCGCCGCAATCGTCCCGTCCGCCCGTGAGTACACGTACTTGATCGTGTACGTACCGGGGGACCCGATGAACATCAACATGTCGTAGAGTTCTTCGGGACAATCGAACAAGATCTTCTTGTGCTCGTAGATATCGTGCACCTCGAACCGGAATCCCTGGTGCAGCGTGGGCGCAATGACGAGACCCGCCGTATTGAACGGATCGGCGAACATCTTGTACAGGGGGAGATTCCAGGCACCCGCCGACGTCTTGTCCGCCATGAAAATCAGCACCGGATCGGACTTCCGTTCCACAAACTCCATCTCGGCCACGCCCGGCCCCTGCCCCCGCACATTTCCACTGAAGGCATCGGCCAGCAGATCCTGCCCTGCGCCGTAGAGATGCAGTTCCTTCGCGACGGCAGTGCCGGCCTCGAATGTATCCCAGGCAAGACGGTGGATCCGCTCGTGATCCACGCCGTGACGATGCGTCATGATGAGCTGCAAGTCATCGCCGCAGGCCGACACATGGTAATCGACGAGCAGCCCGCCGCTTTTCGCCGCCGCAAGCTTCTCCCTTGCGCAATCCATCAAGGCCGGATGCATAGCCGAATGCCCGACGAAGCCGCCGATGTCCGCCTTGATCACACTCAACGTGATGGTCTGTGAGCTCTCCGCTGCCATGTTGCACCTCTGGGTGATAAAGCCTGGTTGCTGGCCTCTGCGCCGAATCTCCAGCGTCGGCCCTGGAAGGTCCTCATCTCGGAATGAGCAAAGGCAATGCCTGAGTGGCTATTAGCAAGGAAGAGGTGAATGTGAAGGTGTTACGGGCTCCGCGTGAGGTCGCCGCCGGTCATACCCGTGGAGCGGCGCTACAGCGGAAGCCGATCAGCTGTAGCAGAAGGCAGCAGGCCCCATTCGTACCTGTAGTGTCAGATCGCCTTTCTTTTTGATTCCTGTACCGAGCTGACACCAGGCGATACTTCCACCCAGGACTGAACGTTGGACGCGTTGACCGAGGGTTCACTAAAAAACCACGCCAGCTCTTTGGATTCACCGCTATCGAAATGGAGCTTCTGCTCGCGGGTCCATTCTCCCTCTGAACTGGACAATCGTGCCTTCACGCGAAGGAACCCTTCTTTCCCCTCATTCCTGATGGTCGTCTTCACGCGCACACCCGCGTCCGGCTCACCGTTGATGAGGCCCACGTCCGCGACCTGATGCACCTCGACGATGTGACCAACCGCTTCATTCCCCGGTCCCAGCCTCCGACATACGCAAGCCCCAGCACTGCAACAATCGCCCCAAGGATAAAGTTTCCCACGAGACACCTCCTGTGGTGAAAATTCAGACACGTCCTGCGTTATTCATGCTGAAGGGACTGTGGGCCATCTGCGTCCGACCCCACGTTCAGGAAATCCAGTGCTGCCAGGATGCTGATCGAGACGATGAGCGCGAGTTCCAACATGGCATCCTCCATTTCGTAGTGGGTTATGCCAATGCGATACCGCAATCCTAGTGCCAGCGGGTCCACGCAGGAGATGATTCGGGGCACTACGTCAAAATCTCTTGTGAAACCGAGTGTATCCGAGGAACCCTCGAGAAAAAGCGGGAGGAGGAAGCTGACGCCATTGCCATTCCAGGCGAGCGGCGTCCCCGCAAAATGGAGGAGCTCGCCGCGCCCTGCAGGGAAGAAGAGGCCAAAAACGGTTGGACCGGCCTCAGCGCCGCAGGGTGATCGGGAAGTCTGGAACGGTGTTGGGTTTGGTGGTCCCTGGGGGTCTGCTTGCCGCCGGTGAGTTGCTTCACTCGCTCGGAGAGATACAGATCCAGCATGTTGATGCTGATCGTGCCCTTGCTCGTATCGTCTGCCTTGCCGCCCAGGCCTTCCACCAACGCCTTATTAAAGACCCCGTTTCCCCAGGCTTGATCTTCCAGCGAATATTGCCTGCCAGTCGAGGAGGCAAAGACCACTGCGCCGTTTCGGCGCTGGCCAGCTCGTTGACCACGACGTTAATGTCCGCGACACCCCGCCTGGCACCCATGATATTGCCGGGATGGCAGGTATCCACGAAAAACAGCGCCTTGCCAGCAATCGAGGCCAAGGGGTTCTTAATGTCGGAGAAGACCACGCCGGTCCGCAGCAGCTTGTCCGGATTGGCATTCGTCGGCAAGAAACAGCAAACGCCATTGGCACCATCAGTCCAGACCATCGAGTATTTCATCCTTGGTCGCCCCGCCGTCGGTGAGGACCTTGGCCGTCACATCGCGATACAACGAGCCCTTCTGGCTCTGAATTACCTCCACAAAATCCTGTGCGACCTTGGCGGGAAAGCAGACCATACTTGGCTACTTCGCGCCTAAGCCCGGCTGACTCAGGCAGGCCAGTATCCTTCTGAGGACTAAATCTTATGTGACAATGGTCGTAGGATAGCCCTACCGCTACCCTCAGATATCCCCCAGCTTATTGAACCCCCTATTCCTCCCGCAGCCTCTCCCGCGCCGATCAGCCATCCTGCAGAAATCCGTGATTCTGTCGCTGAGCGGCTGCCCCTTGCAACCTTGGGATTTTTGAGCATCCTTTCAGAACCCCCGCAGCATGCCGGGAACGGACGGAATCTCCCCACAGAGACTTCTTAGTGGCTGAAGCCACTTTTCACTTACATCTCAATGCCTTGCGAGACTATTCCCATTCAAACGGTCTCGGCACCCGCCTTGCTCAACACAGGAACAACTGCGATTGAACCGAAACCCACGTTCCAAACAAAAGGAGAATGCCATGATGACTAAATTCCTGATTGCTGGCCTTTGCAGCCTCTTACTTCTCATGCCGGTAACCAGTCAGGCTGCCGACTATCGCTTCGTCGATCGGGGCGACACGTACTATCTGGACCACCTCTTCGAGAATCAGCTGGTCGTCGTCCTGGGCAAAGAGAACGGGTGGGTCAAAGTGCGGTATCTGAACGGAGCCGTGGAGTGGGTGGCACCGAACCGGCTCATGACTCAGAGCCAGTCCCGCGCCAACGATACGGCTGAGCAGGTAGTTGGGACCGGCGTGTTCTTATTGGCGCTTTACTGCCTGGCCAACCCTGCGGCCTGTTCAGATTCACCATCCACACGTTAGTGAGAGACCACTGTGCGTAAATGCGCATCCAAGCTCATTGCTCCTCCAGAGGGCCTGTGTGAAGAATGCATCTCCCACAGGCCCTCCCTCAGGCGACCAGCTCAGTGATCGTCCCTTTGATCAGCCGATCTTCTAGACATCTCGAAGACAACAACCCCACCATCGTGACCTGCATGCCACTACCTCGTCAGTCATGCCCCTCCCGTTCCAGTCGGTCGCGAATCTCCGGCGCCACCACATCCCCCGCCTTCATGAGTGGAATCACGACAGCCAACGTCTGGAGCAGGAATCGCCTCCGGCCTTCGAATTTATCCTCGGGGTGAACACACGACGCGACAGCCTTGACCCGACCTTCAAGCGCCGTCAGCTTGGCAACAAGGTTGAGGGCCTGCGCCTCAAACTCGACACTGGTCAGCTTCTTCTGAAAATATTTGTGGTGCGTATTAATGTAGGAGGTCAGCGTCATCGCCCCACTCAGGAACTCCGATTTCCATTTCTCGCAACCGCCGGCCTGGGCTGAAGGAGTAGAGAACACCCCCAGCACATACAGGATGCAGCACACCGTGAAACCAGTCACTGACCATGCAGGAGTCATCGGTTCCTCCTTCTTCGCCCGCGCCAGCCTACTCACCGAGCGCCTACCCGCCACCCTCCATGTTGAGGCGGACCAGCGTCGCCAGCGCCTCCTGATAACGCTCCGGCAGATTCTTAAACCGCTTCCGGCACCCGGTCAGCGCAGCTTCCGTTGAGGGATACGTGGCCACAACTTTGCCCAGATGCTCGACATACTCTTTGAGCTTGACCTCCACCAGTCTGGTCAATCCCGGTTCGCCCGCCAGACTCGCTGCCGCCGCCCGTTCATCGCCTTTGGTTTCTACCATAGCCTGGAAACACATGCCCTTTAACCGTTGCATCACCGTACTGCGATCCCATCCGAGGGTCGCGCCGGTGGCCTGTAAATCGAAGCTGTGGTCGCGGAGCACCCGGAGTAACGCTTGATCGCTCTTCCGTGGGTCTCCCTCCGCCTCCGACGACAGGGCCGACGGCACCTCAGTCGTATCGCGTGGTGTGAGAACCGCTGGGCCGGTCAATCGCAAATCTTGTTCCAAGATCATGGGCCCGTCCGTCAAGATCACGGCATTCTCGAGGCACCGTTTGAGCTCCCGCACGTTGCCCTTCCAGGGCCACCCCTTGAGCCGCTCCATGGCCCCTTGTGAGAGAACCATCTGGGTGCGGCCGCGCTTCGCTGTGGCTTGCTCGACAAACGCCATTGCAAGTTCCGCGATGTCGTTGTGTCGTTCACGCAGCGGCGGCAAATACAACTCGATTCCATGCAACCGATAATAGAGATCTTCTCGAAACCACCCTTCCGCAATGCCCCGCATGAGGTCTCGATTCGTCGCGGAAACCACACGCACATCCACTCGAACGGGCTTTCGCTCGCCGACGCGTGCAACAACTCCCTCCTGCAGAACGCGCAGTAATTTTGCCTGCAAGTCGGAACGCAGATCGCCGATCTCGTCGAGAAAAATCGTTCCCTTGTCGGCCTGAAGGAAATACCCCTCGTGATCATGCACCGCTCCGGTGAACGAACCGCGAAGGTGGCCGTAGAGTTGGCTTTCGAAGATGTCCGGGGGCACAGCCGCCATGTTGACCGCCACGAACGGCTTGGCTGCTCGCTCGCTGAATCGATGCACGGCTTGGGCGAACAACTCCTTCCCGGTTCCCGGTTCGCCTAGGATGAGGATCGGCGCCTCGCTGCGAGCGGCACGTTTCAAGTCCTTCCAGCACTGTAGCAAGGCAGGGTCTCCGGTGACGATGCCATACCGAGCGCACTCCTGCTGGACCTCCTCTTGCTCTTCTGTGGCCAGCGCTCCACGCCCTGGCTGCACGGCCTTCATCGACGCAAGCCTGCCCTCCAATTCCTTCACCGCGAGCCTCGTCTCGTTGGCGTCACATTCCGCGGCCTGCAGTTGCTGCTGCAATGACGAGATCGTCCGCTCGAAGAACGTCTGACGATCGACGCCCATCGCAGCATCCGCCTTCGCCGCCACGAAGTCTTCCTCCAACTGATCCGCTCGGGTTTCCTGCTGCGCAAGTAACACTTGTTTCGTCGCCAGCGCACGATGCAATGCAAGCTGCTCGTTCTCCAAGTAGCTCACACGGTCCGTGGCACGCTGCCGCGTCCAGCCAAGCGAGAGCAGAGCCGCAACGGTCAAGGCCGCAAGCGGCGAGAGCACAGGGAGGACGAGCCCGCCGAACCCCATGACCAGAAACGTCGTGGCCGCGTAGGACAGGCCCAGCGCACCCGCCACCACTGGTCCGCCCCATCCGGAAAGGAGCGTCATTGCGGCAGCGGCGCCCAGGCCTAGAAAGAAGGCCACCAGCCAGCCGTTTGACGTGCTAAGCTCGCGCAGGATCTGCTGGGTTAGGATCGTGTTGGCGACATTGGCCAGAATGAAGCCGCCCGGCGCGTCCACCTCATAGGGTGTTCGGCGCTTGTCGGACCCCAGCGCGGCATGCACGAGGATCACGAGCTTCCCCGCGACCTGCTCCCGTAGCTCTGCCTCGCGCCCCTCAGCAATCGCCTCCCACACATCAACAAACGACAAGTAGGGAAAGGCGCCGTCGGTCCAGTGACCTGTGTAGCGAATCAACAGCCGCCCTTGGGCATCGACCGGTATCGAAAAGGTCCGGTGACGTCCATCTGGAAAACGCGCGTCGCGAAACCGGAGCGCGTCGCCTAGCCCCAGCTCAATACGATCAGGAGGCACACGCAGGGCACTCGCCGCCATCGCGACACCCAAGGCAGGCACCGCTCGGCCTCCGACTGCAACAAAGGTGGGTACATGGCGATAGACCCCGTCTTCATCAGGCCAAGCGGCGATATGCCCGACCCCGGCTGCTGCCGAAGACAACGCGAGAAAGGGGCCCTCGATACGAACGGCTTGCGGAAGCGCATCCACCACATGGGAATCGAATGTGGGCATCATCGACTTGAACACATCCGGAAGGGTCGGTGGGGCGGTAACCCCCTGACCTGCCGACGCGACCGCCATCGGATACAGCACCGTACCAGCTCCACTGGTCGCCGCGATCAGGGCGCGATCACTGGCCCCGTTACCGCGCTCCATCGGGCTGACATCGGGCATGTGAAAATCGAGCGCGATGGTTCGCGCGCCGGCCCGGCCTAGCGCGGCAATCATTTTGGCAAAGACCGCGCGGTCCCAGATCCCGGCCCCGAACTGCCTATCGCTCTCCGCGTCACGCCCGATCAACACGATCGCAGGATCGGCTTTGCCCGCACCCTGCCAGCGCATCCGGAGATCATATGTCGCCATCTCCCACGACCCGAGCAATTGCGGGAGCATCGTGGTCAATCCCCAGACCAGGCTCGTCGCGAGTAACCCAACTACACCGACAATCATCCACCGAGAAGGCATCAGAACTCCTACATCACCCTCACACCGTCATGGCCACAGCACTTTTCGACCGAGTCGGCAGCCGACCACAAATCCGGTACGGGCCGGTCCGGAAAAACTGTGACGCGCGTTCGGTTTCGTGCGGAATGGGCATCGTGGCCACCGCTCAAGATGCCCCAGTTTGTTGAGCCACGTAGTCGCCTGCGTTCTTGCCCTCTACCCGCAGATTCCGCCTGCCGATCCTGGCCAACGAGCGCAAGAGTGCCCGTACCAGGGACGGGAGGATGCGGGCGTGGCCGACGGGATGCAACTTGTGAGAGAGACAGTTGTACGCAAACAGTCCTAACTCAATCGCGGCCGCTGTAGTTGCCGCGCTCGATCCAGATCGTTCGTGCTGTTGACGCGTCTCCAGTGTAACGTCGAATCAAGAGAGCAATCGCATTGAGCGCCCTCGCTTGGTCGGCGCCACAAGAAAATTCCGATGGCCACCGGATCTATCGGTGCTCGTATTAACCTCGCCTAGATTCACCACCCGATGAGCACGCATATGTCATCCACGCGCTGCCTCTGCTTTCCTGCCGAATCAGTTCTCCTCAACAATTCCGTCCCGTCTCCGAATGCGCTCCAGGCGCTCCCAACATATCGGGCGGCTTACAAGGAGCAGCCGGCTTGAGCGGTTTGCCGATAGGGTCGAGATGTTCCACCTTCTCGGCCAAAGCCTTGACCGAGGCCTCCACCTCCGCTGGACCTGATTGCTCCTTGCGCTTCCTCCCCAACAGCTCGTCCATCTCGTCCCCCGAGGCCTTCGCGCGCTGCCGAGTCGCCGCAAACAGCTTTTCCTCCATTTCCTTGGTTTCTTTATACAACGCTTCGATCTCCTTCAATCGCGCTTCATATTCGGCCTTATCGACCAAACCAGCATTGTAGCGATTACAGAGTTCGACATACCGCGCGATGGTCCCATGCACAACCTTGTCCCAGGCCACGCCCGTGGTTCGGCTGAATCCGATGGACGGAATAATGTTGAAAATGAACTGCGCGACGGTGAACGCCGCAGAGACGTTCATGGATTTCGTTTCGTACACGGAACAATCCAACTTGGTGGCGGGCGGCTCGACCGCCGTTGCGGCCACCAGCCCCGGACCAATCGCGATCAACACCGCCAGTAGGGCTATGCACGAGGCCCGCCCCCTTCCCCGGGCTCGCGCCCACAACCATTTTCGACCTATAGCTTCCATGACTGCTCCTCACCGGCGCTTACGAATTTCGTCCTGCATCTGTTCCATTTGTGATTCCAAATCTTCGCTGACCTGCGCCAACCCGCGCATCAGGCGATCCAAACTGAACGGCCGGACCGGCGGCAGCCCCGGACCGGCTTCCGGCTTCGCCTCAGGTTGATTTTCCAACACCGTCGCCGGTTGCGGTTTGGCACTCGGCTGAGTGCGCCCAGAACCGGCATCGTTGCGCGGTGGAACTTTCTCGGCTTCGGTCGATGGAGTGGGCTCCTTCCTCACCTCACCAACCGGTGGAGAAGATTTCGCATAGGCGACCTGCACGCCCTGCTTGGCCAGCCATTCCTTGGCCACACTGGACTTCACGGCGAAACTGATGCTGGTGATCGCCAGGCCGTCTTTCGCCTTTCTCGCCATCGAGGTGTTGACCCCAATCTGCTGCCCGTTCTCGTCTATGAGCGGGCCCCCGGAGTTACCGCGATTGAGTCCCGTTTCCGTCTGAAAGACGTGCTTTCCTGGTACGTTGGTGAAGTTCTCCCATTCCGCACTAATCACTCCGGTCGTCAAACTCCAAAGGCCACCTTGCTCCGGATGTCCGATCGCAAGGACACGCGACCCGATGGTGATAACTCCGGGATCGCCCATCGGCAGTACCGGAAGCATGGAAGCGGATCCCTCCACTTTCAACAAGGCGAGATCCAACTCCGGATCATGGGCAACCAAGGTCGCCGGCAATCGACGGGTAAGGTCGGTCTTGTCGTTCCCTGTAACCCGATCAGGTCGCAAGAAGACCCACAGCTTCCGATAGGGAGCCTTTGCCTCTCTGTCGAAAATCACATGCGAGTTCGTCAGGACAAGACCCGACGGATCGATGATGGACCCGGTTCCGGACATCGCACCGTCCTCCGAACTCCCTACGACCAAGACCACCGCCGGAGCGGCAGTGGCATAAATTTGAGCCGGCGTCGAGGCCCCGACCGGAGCGGCAATACAAAGAATGAGTCCGACTATGACCCACAGGACACCGGAATGGGCCAGGAGAGCTGCGCCCTTGTAGCGTTTCGTGCTGCACTCGTCCATCATGTTCTTCTCCATTGCTGGGTAGCCTCATCAACCTCAGAGGCCACCCCATTCCTCACAACACCTCAAACTCGATTTCCTTTACGCTTCGCGTTCCCTGTGCATCGGCCACGCTGATGCGCACGATGTGCTTACCCGCTGGGATCTTAGCTTCTTTGATTTGAATCCCGTCCGCTGTTGCGTAGTCGCGAAGCCGGTCGGTGATATCGAACGGAATGAACTTCACCACAGTGACTTTGAGGCTGGTCACATCCACCGGCCCCGTTTTCGGCACAAAATTGATCTGAATTTCGACCGGGCCAGACGCTTTCCCGCCAGCGTTGGGTTTCAGGATTTCGATGGTCGGCCCAAGGTTGCTTTCCTGTCGGCCCACATCCAATGGTGCGCCCCCTGGCGCCTCAGCTCGCGGCGCCAACGCAGCTTCCTGTGGTGTTATGAGCCACCCGTCTGGCGATGACATCGCACCTACTATTCCGACACAGAACAGCCCGACGGACAGTACGGCTCCAGCCACTCTCGTTCGTATGCTGAAAGTCACGCCTCGTTTCATCTGTATCATGTTGTTCTCCACTCGACTTGTACTGGAGATATCTCTATGCAAGCGGATAGAGACGCCGGTTCCTGCGCCCTCTATCCGATTACATGTCCCTTCTTCCTTACTCCCCTTTACAGTATGGCTAGCCGACCGGCTCGTCACATGCACATATCGCTGTTTGACAGCAGTCCGGCAAATTTCGACATGTCACGTTACTCAGTACTGGCCGAAACACATTAGCTGCGCTTCTTCCGATCGAGTTCCTGGTTCAGCTCGTCGTGCGCCTTGTCGGCATTCTTCCTCACAAACTCCCGCAGGTTGGCATCCAATTCTTTGAACTGTCCGCTGGCCGCAGCATAGCTTTTCATGATGTCCATAAATTGTTCGATGTCGAGCCGTGCCAAGGCATAGGCTTCGTTTCGCAGAGGATTTTCCCAATATTGCACAACCTGCGCACCGACCAAGGTCGCTTCGGTCACCTGTTTGAACGTGTCTTGAATATGCTGCTCCACACTCGACTTATCCATACTGCCCGCTGTCGTTTCGGCCATGTATTGTTTCTGGAGCCCAGCGACGTAGACCTGCAAGGTGGCCGCAAGGTCGTTTCTGGATTGACCCTCCGCCGCCTTCCGACGCAACGCAGGGTTATAGATGCCCGCACTGTTGCCGACCCCATACAACACCCGACGCTCGCCGCTGAACGCCGCCCCCTTCTCGGTAACCCACTTCGGCAGATCCTTGACCTCCTGAATCGGCGTATCTGTTCTGGCCAGAGGGCCACCTTGCTGCGGCTTTTGTCCCGCACATCCCACAACCAAAGTCGCCACCGCCAGTGTCCCTGTGATCACTACCGTCTGTAATCGCCTCATGTCTCGCCTCCTCCTGTAAGAATGATTGTCCGGTTCCCGACTTCCTGGTATTTAATCGCCCCAGACCGCGATACAGGAACTTCAGAGCAACGTTCGTTCCTGCGCAATTCATCACACTAACTGTCTGACTAATCGATGATTTCCTATATTCATCGGCTTAAGACCCGGATCGGCACAACCTTATTTCCCCGCACGACTCGGGGATTATTCCCACGCTGCGTGAGCAATGTTCGTTCGCTCCGCCAACGTCTCCTTCGATCTGCTCTAGGGCGCGGCGATGGTCGGCGCGCTGATCCGATTCACGAACAGGTCATCATAGGGTTGGCTCTCCTTGTCCAGCACATTCGATTCACTTGCGAGCAGGGCAAGATTCGGTTTCAGAAGCGAGAGGTTCACCACAATGCGCTTCATACGCGCAACCGCAGGGTCTCCGCCCATACTGGCAATCTGCCTCAATTCTTGCCCGACTCTCGGTATCGCCTTCGGTAGGTGCAATGCCGTGATGCCAACGAGAAAGCGCGTTCCCCCAAGCAATCCCTGTGCAGTGTCGACCACGGCTTGAACATTGATGGCTAATGCCCGTTGCTCGATGGTAAAGGCGCCGGACTGATTTTTGATTTGCCCCAAGGCGACACTCAATTGTTGCAATGACACCTGGTACGCGCTGACGGCTTCGTCATATTCTTTTTTCTCCGCCTCGAACTGCATTTCCAACTCCTGAAGGTCCTTGCCTAATGCACCATCGTCTCCTTTTTGCGCGGCTTCTTCCGCCGTCGCCGGATTTCCAAACGTTTGGGCTTTGAGCTGGCGAATTCGTTGTGCAGACTCCTCCACATCTCGGTAGGCTTTTTCACAAGTTTCTTCTCCCTGCAGGACTGCCTCTCGAAATTGCTGAAGATCCTCGCGGTTCTCCGCCAGAGCCAAGACCGCTTCCATCACATTCGGGTGGAACTCCGCTGCCTTTCCGTCGAACTGGGCGCTGAAAATCTCCCGTTTCGGGATGAAGCCAGGATGATAGTGAAGCAGGCGAAAGAAATTCTTGTCGAATATGGGGTCGTACCCCTTCCCTAGCACCTTCTCTCCGATCGCATGCACATCGTCCGCGGCAGGTGCCTTCGAACGATAACTTCGCTCGTAATACAGGTCTGGTGGTGAGGTAAAAAGCCGTCGTTGCAACTCCAGGGCACGGCCTGTCCAGGGAGATGGCCGGAAACCCCGGGCCGACGCATACACGACTCGCTGCTGATAGGTTTCTTGGAGGGCGCGATTGAGATTTTCCGCGTTCAAGGTGAGCGTTCCCTTCATCTCCTGGGGCCACAACGATCCGGCAGATAAGGGCAGCCCTTGAAGCATGAGTTCCCCCAACTCGATCAATCGTGCTGCCGTATTGACTCTCTCCAGTGAGGCTTCCACAGTAGGAATCTCTTGACTCGCAGTCCAGGCCTCCTGCCAGCAGGGCATTCCGCATTTGTGCACCTGCCAAGGCTTCATATCCAAAAACATCCTGGTGCTTTCACAACCCACCACAGTACTCATTAAGGCAAGTGCCAGCACTCCTGATGCCCCAATTTTTCTGATTCGTCCCCATTTGGCTCGCATCGTCATTCCTCCGTTCTATTCGGGAGCAGCCAGATGCTGCGGCCCCCTTTAATCCATCATCTCTAAGTCCTTTTTCATGGACGTTTGCACCTTGTTTCGACAGTCTTCCGCCGCAGCACGATCGATCGTTTGCACGTCCACCCTGGCCTCAGCCCTGGCTTTGCATCGGACATCGAAGGAAGACACCTCCCGATCCTGAAACCGCAGTCTTCCTGTCACACGAAAGTTTCGCTGACGAAATTGCCGATCCACCGATGTCTGGTCCTTTTCCAGTGACACCGTCATCGCTCCGAAGATCATGTTGCCGCGAGCTTGACACTCAGCCTTGGTACTGTCAGTCGCGCACCCTTCCACCTGCGCATCGGCCGGCACGACAGCAAGATCTTCCCGTAATACCTTCTCAAGATGTCCTACCAGCAGGCCCGCCATCTCAACGGTGGGAGGCGATAGATTGAACATCATGACTCGCCGCATCTCGACTTGGTCTTTCGACAACGTCACCAGCGTCCAGAGCATGCAGCTGCCGCGGTCGAGCCATCGGTGTTGGATCTTGGCCCCTTTTAGGGTTTGTTTCGTTTTAGATTCAGCCTTGAGGGAAATTTTATTTTGTTCCTCTTCTCCACACTGTCCTTCACAGAGATTCTGGATTAACTGTTCTCGCACCTTCACACTGATTTCAGCGGCAAGGTTGCCCCGCGCCCTATCTTCCGACGCACGAATCTGCTGCTCAGGACTCTCGCTCAGCCCGGCCTGCCCTACCCCGACGTAGTCGTCCGTATGGGGACGGCCAATTACCCAGGTTGGTCGCTCACTCTCAGGGAGAAAATCACACCTATTTGAGTCGACCGAAGGCCGACCTGCAGCAAGCTCGGTCTTAGTCCCACCGGCAGTGGTCTGGCATCCAGCCAGCACGCCGCAGAGCACAACCATCACGGAGGTAAGTAGCGTCGAGGCAGAACAACTCATGCTCAGAAACCATTTCATTCGCCTGTATAATGTTCGAGGAATAGATATCATGGCTTACTCCGGATTCTTCTTGAGATCCTCAATGCTCTTCTGGTTTTGCATCCCCCTATCCACACGCGCTAGGGCCTCGACATATAGGTCAGACCGCTTAAGATCGATGGCTTTCCGAAGATCATTCAGCGCCAGCTTGAACTGGCCGGTTACTTCATACGCAATCCCCCGGTTGTACCAAACTCGATGTTCAGTGGGTTTCTCTTTCACCTGTTTGCCGAAGCTCTCGACAGCCAATGGCCAGTTGCCCGCCGCTGCTGCCGTCACTCCAGTATCGTTGTCTCCGTCAACGGGCAGAAACGTACGGATTTCTTTCTTTTTCATCGGAAAGATCGCCTTCGCCGTGCGACTCATGACGCGATCGATCAATGCGTCGCGGACTTCGTTCGGCGGAGCACCCGGCCGATTCGTGTGCTCGTCTACCACCCCTTGATGGACCTGATCTCCCATGTACCAAGCTGAAAAGACCGTATTGAGCGTACCGGAGCCCTGACTGAGCGCGCAGGTTGTCACGGTTCCCTTGATCATTAGTGTGTCCTCCGGGTCAGAGAGACCTGGAACGGCGACCGTATAGACTCCCGACTCTGTTACCTTCGTGATCAGTTTCGGCTTGAGTGACTTCGCACACTCCACCGGACCTTGGAATTCTTCGATGTCTACCTCCTTCACCTTCGCTGGGATCGCAATTTTTGGCGGATGCATGACTTCGACCAACACTTGCTTCTTCACAGTGCAGGCCGTGAGAAAAACGAGCACTCCACTCGCCCCCAAGACTGTGGACAGAGCCTTGGTGACGCAAGCCGCCCTGCGCCTCCACGCCTGTGCTGGTGTCGACCCTGCGAGCATCTCTTCCTCCTTTCCGATCATCCTGCCAACGCTCACTGCATCGCCGGCATACAAACAAGTGTGTAAACAGTTCCAGGTTCCCCGTGACGAATGTCCTTCCCGCTCTGCACCCATTGTTCACGAACCTGAGCTTGTTTCAGCAGTACGTCGCTGCCGAAGTCAGATGTTTCGTTCAGTCGAACATCTACCCCTCGGGCATCCCCCTCACTTCTGATCAGAAGATCCGTCTTCACCCGAACCTCGACCGCTCGCGCCAGCTCTGCCATGGCAGACGCATGGCTCCGTGAGCGCGCATCTTCGGGATAATATGTGGGCCCACTTATACCGATTGCACAGACCTCTTGGGTTGAGGCGGGCATGGTACTCAGCCATCCCGGCACTTTCTGGTCAACAGCGCAGCCCGCGAGCCAAAGGAAGATCGTCACTACCATTACCCGCATTTCAGCCCTTCCCGGCAGACCAGACTGGCCTCCCGTCGCTGGCATAACATCGGATGTACTACTCCGAATTCGATCTAATTTCGAAAATCTGCGGAAACGCCCAAACACGTATTTCGATACACCTCTAGAACAGACAGCAAGGTCTATTCCCTAGCGACCGGTGCATGAAAATTGAACTTTTTGTACATATATATGGCCCATCGCCCAGCGTCCCGTGTGGAGTCTGGCAGTTCACGCCCCGCAGCATGCGGGGAAAATCCCCACATGCCTCTTGGAGGCGACGCAATCAGCCTATGCAGAAGTGATCGGCAGAGAAACGTTCCCGGCAACGGGCGAATGACTGAATCAAATAGGCGTGTGACGCGATCGGCGATAAGAAAGGGGAAGAACAGGCAGTCCATCAATCAATCAATTACAATTTTAGACCTAAGTAGTATCCAAAAGACGGGCGGGATAATACGCTGGGAACCCTGAGAACTCAAGGCCTCGGAGCCAGCCGCAACACATTTATTCGATAATTATTTTCGTGCGTTGTCATATTTCAGGCGAGGCGGGATGGTGAGGAAAAATCTGACAAGAAATACAACCATTACACAACTTACTGAGAAGTCATAACTAATCGATCAGAAGCCGACTTTAGCTTCCTCCTCCATGGAACCATGTATTCAAGCCGGAATCGTCTCTGGGATGGGGGATGGAGTGCACTGCTGAACCCACAGTATGCTCGCACACCATTAAGACATGAAAATGCAACCAAATCTTTCGCGGCTATCAACGCTCTTCGAGCACCCGGTCTCAGCGAAAACGTACCTAAAAAAACCGTTCCTGCCTTAGCTTAGTCATAAGGCAGGAACGGCTCTTTCAGATACGGCGATGAGTGTTTCTACGATCTGGCTGTCACCATACCACCAGATGAATCTTTCTCCACACTACGAACACCCGCTGGTCTCTCCGCAGCTCATGCACTTGAGGCAGGTTCCGTTCCGCACCAGCGTGAACTGTTTGCAATTCTGGCAAGGATCGCCTTCGTACCCCTTTTCTTTGGCTTCCTGGCGTACCGAGGTGACGGTGACTGTCTCGCGTTTGAGTTCTACCTTGTGCGCGACGCTGCCGGTTCCCGGTCGGTGGCTATGGCCGTTGCCGCCGTTCATGCCGTTCCGCCGCACGGGCAGATGTTCGGTGAGGATCGACGACTTGGCGAGCGCGGTCATGTCCGCCTCTTCATCCACGCATTCCGGATCCTGCTCATCCTTCTTCATCGAATCCATGCGCAGGTCCTCTTCACGCACCTGCGACAGATCGGTCCGCTCAAGATACGTGATCGCGAGTTCGCGGAAGATGTAGTCGATGATCGACGTCGCCATCTTGATGCGATCGTTCAGTTTCACCGGCCCGTTCGGCTCGAAGCGGGTGAACACGAACGCTTCGACGAACTCTTCCAGCGGCACGCCGTGCTGCAGGCCAAGAGAAATGGCGATGGCGAAGTTATTCATCAAACTACGGAAGGCGGCGCCTTCCTTGTGCATATCGAGGAAGATTTCGCCGAGCGTCCCGTCCTCATATTCGCCGGTGCGAAGATAGAGTTTGTGGCCGCCGATGATGGCCTTCTGCGTGTACCCGCTGCGTCGCGCGGGGAGCGACCGGCGTTTATGGAGGTAGCGAACCAGCACGCGCTCGGCCACTTTCTCAGCCACGGTCATGACGCTGGGCGACGTCTCCGCGCCCTTGCCGCTGTCGGACGAGGCGTTCAGCGGTTGGCTCAGCTTCGACCCGTCACGATACAGCGCCACGGCCTTGACCATGCTCTTCCACGCGAACAGATACGCCGCCTTCACATCTTCCAACGTGGCATCGGCCGGCATGTTGATGGTCTTGCTGATCGCGCCGCTGATGAACGGTTGCGCCGCCGCCATCATGCGGATATGCGCATCGACGGCGATATATCGCTGACCGATCCGTCCGCAACGATTGGCGCAATCGAAGATCGGCAGGTGCTCGAGCTTGAGGTGGGGCGCGCCCTCGACCGTCATGGTGCCGCAGCAATAATCGTTCGCGGCCGCCACATCTTCCTGGGTAAAGCCCAGGTGCTTGAGCATGTTGAAGGTCGGGTCCGCCAGCTGCGCATCGCTGATGCCCAGTTTCTGCCGGCAGAAGTCTTCTCCCAACGTATACTTATTAAAGACGAACTGGATTTCGAACGCCTGCGCCAACGACCCTTCCAGCCGCTCCAGCACCGCCTCGTCGAAGCCCTTTTGACGCAACACTTCGTGATTGATGAAGGGCGCGCCTTTTAAGGTTTGATGTCCCGCGCAATAGGCCCCGATGTCCCTGATCTGGGCATCGGTGTACCCGAGCGCCTGCAAGGCCGGCGGCAGACTCTGGTTGATGATCTTGAAGTACCCGCCGCCCGCCAGTTTCTTGAACTTGACCAAGGCGAAATCCGGTTCGATGCCGGTCGTATCGCAATCCATGACCAGTCCGATCGTGCCGGTCGGCGCGATGACGGTCACCTGCGCGTTGCGGAATCCATAGGCCGCGCCCAATTCCAAGGCGCGATCCCAGGCGCGTCGCGCCGCCAGCAACATGGCCGGCGGACAATGCTCCGGCTGAATTGAGGTCGGCAGAATCGTGAGGCCTTCATACTCTTCATGCGGTGCGCTGTATGCCGCGCGCCGGTGGTTCCGGATGACACGCAACATCGCTTCGCGGTTCCGGTTGTAACCCGGGAACGGGCCGATTTCCGCCGCCATTTCCGCCGAGGTCGCGTACGACTCGCCGGTCATGATCGCCGTGATCGCACCGCAGATCGCCGTCGCCTTCGGTGAATCGTAGGGAATGCTCTGCTTCATGAGGATGGTGCCGAGGTTGGCATATCCTAATCCCAGCGTCCGGTACTCATAACTCTTCTGCGCAATCGCGCGGCTGGGGAACGAGGCCATCAACACACTGATTTCCAGCGCCACGGTCCACAAACGCACCGCATGGCGGAACGAATCCAGGTCGAACTCCCCTTCCACATTAAAAAACTTGGACAGGTTCAACGAAGCCAGGTTGCACGCCGTGTCGTCCAGGAACATGTATTCGGAACAGGGATTGGAGGCGTTGATCCGCCCGTCTTCGGGGCAGGTGTGCCACTCGTTGATGGTCGTATCGTACTGAGTTCCGGGATCGGCGCAGATCCAGGCCGCCCAGGCGATCTTGTCCCAGAGGTCCCGGGCCTTGACCGTCTTGCTGATCTTGCCGTCGATCCGGCGGCGCAATTCCCAGTCGCCATCCCGCTCCAATGCGTCGAAGAACCCGTTCGGAATGCGCACGCTGTTATTGGAGTTTTGCCCCGAGACCGTCTGGTAGGCCTTGCCGTCCCAGTTGGTGTCGTACTCATGGAAAACAAAATGCGTGTAGCCCTGTTTCGCGTAGTCGAACATGCGATGGATATAGGCCTCCGGCACCATATCGCGCCGGGCCGCCGTCACGGCATCACGCAACACCTGGTTCTTCTTCATATCCAGTTCGACTTGCCCCAAACCCTGCGCATCCACCAACAGGCAGGCCTTGAGCACGGCGTTCAGCCGTTGCGCACAAATCTTGGAGCCGGTGACCATGGCGGCCACCTTCTGCTCTTCGACGACTTTCCAGTCGATGAACTCTTCGATATCCGGGTGGTCGAGATCCAAGCAGACCATCTTGGCTGCGCGCCTGGTCGTCCCGCCGGACTTAATCGCTCCGGCTGCGCGATCGCCGATCTTCAGGAACGACATGAGACCGGATGAGCGGCCGCCGCCCGACAAGGATTCACCGTCACCGCGCAAGCGCGAGAAGTTGGTGCCGGTGCCGGACCCGTACTTGAACAGCCTGGCCTCACGAACCCAGAGGTCCATGATGCCGTTCTCGTTCACCAGGTCGTCTTCAATCGATTGGATAAAGCAGGCGTGCGGCTGCGGATGCTCGAAGGCATTGGTCGCCCGGACGACCTCGCCTGACTTCGGATCGACATAGAAGTGGCCCTGCGCCGGTCCCGACAGTCCGTATGCGTAATGTAGGCCCGTATTGAACCACTGGGGGCTATTGGGTGCCGCCATTTGGTGGGCCAGCATGTAGCACATCTCATCGTAGAAGGCAGTCGCATCTTCCGGCGTTTTGAAATAGCCGTAATTTTTGCCCCAGAAGGTCCAGCAACCGGCCAGCCGGTTGAACACCTGGCGGGAGTCGCGCTCCCCGCCGAGTACGGGCTTGCCTGCGGCATCCACCACCGGCGTGCCGTCCTCATGGACTTGCGGGACGCCGGCCTTCCGGAAATATTTTTGCGCCAGAATATCGATCGCCAGTTGCGTCCAATGTTCGGGGATGTCGATATGGTCCAATTTAAACACGGTCGATCCGTCTGGATTCCGGATCTCCGAGGAACGTTTTACGAACGCAAGACCCTCATAGGGGCTCTGCCCACGCTTGGTGAATCTTCGTTCAATCCTCACTGGCTCCTCCTTCGGCAGATGCGAAACGTTCGGTGCAGAGAACGGTCGGCGATGATGTGTGGGGGTGTGACTGGAAAAGATGGTTTCCCATGGGGGTCAATCTCTTCCATAACCGCATTGCATACTAGATATAGTGATCCCATTTTTTTGTCAAACAAAATGTTGTGGCACACCTGTGATTAATGGGGATAAGCTGGTGATAGCGTCTCCGCTAGATTTGATGCTGCTTTTAGTCATTTTTCACAGAGTTATCCACAGCGATCCGGAGGCTGTGGAAGGAGGTTTTCTACAGGGAGGCGAGAAAATTTCTGGCACAGCTTAAAAAGCCAACCGACCGACCTTCAACGTCGCCTCCTCGACCCCTCGCAAGGGCACAAATCGACCGGCCACACCCAGCACCAACACCGGTTGATCCAGCACATTGGTCTCGAACAGACTGAGCAAGCCCCAGTTGTTTCTCGTGGTGTTCGGCCGAACGACGCCCTCCACCAGTTTGGGGCCTTGCGCGCGAAAGACGGCCTGAATAAGGTCGCGATCGTGGCGCGGCCCCGATTGGTCCATCTTTTCGATTTCAGCCAACAGGCGGGCTTCGACAAAATGCACATAGGCATCCATCGTCGGATTGGTCGCCGCCAGCCCGACGGCGATCAGAAGGCCTGCCACCAACCCGGCCAATTTCAGGTTACTCATCATGTCCCTTGTCGGGAGCAGTACGCGCAGGCTACATCTCCGTCGGACCCACAGCCCCGCGGTTTGACAGACTGGACCCCATCCGTTTAGCTTACGCCCGATTTCTGAGGAATGGAACCCTCACCCGGACTTGAGAGCAGCCTCGGCAGGCTTCGGTCTTAACGCCTCGCGGCGGCATGCATGAATGATCCGGACCGGCTGATTCGATCGCACTGGTTCGACGGTAACGGAAGGAGCCCCTATGTTCGTGTGGAGTAAACGCCTGGTGACAGCCCTCCTGGCAGGGTTCGTCCTGCTGATCGGAGTCTTTCTCATTCAGGGAGAGCCGGAATCAGCCAGCGGCTTGAAGATTCACACCACCCGCTGGATGGCCGTGAACTACATCGGCCTGCTGGTGTGGGTCTTTATCTGGATGTTCGATCAAGCCCGCGTGCGGGGGAAAAACGTGTTGCTCTGGCTGCTGCCGTTCGCGCTGGCACCCCTCCCGACCCTGATGCTGTTCATTTTGTTTTTACAGAGGAAGGTGAAGTAGGAACAGGATGCTGAAATTGTGCTGGTCTGAACCCAGAGGGAACCTCCCTTCCCCATTTCAACACCAATACGGTTTCCAGCATCCCGCTACAGTATGGAAGGGCTCGCTACGTACACAGTCGGTGAGGGACAACTGCTCCTTGACCGTGAGCTCGGTTCGCACGTGCCCAAGGTCATTCTGATTTACGATGCCCACCTCAGATCAAGTTTCTTCTGATTCAGCGCGCAATCTCGCAGATACAAATTGATGAGATTCTGGTATGGGATGCCGATTTCGTCGGCCAACCCCTTGAAATAGGCCACAGTCGATTTATCCAACCGAATGGTGATGGGTTGCTTCAGTTGCCCGCGGTACGGATTGCGCTGCCCCTTCATCTTTGAAAAATCATATTCCGCCCTCATACGTCACCTCTCATAATGCTCGCCCTCCTGTCTTGTCGCTTTTCTAGCTGAAATAATCCGGATGACAGCGTCACGTTCTCGATAGCAGTGGCAGACGACCAGGATGCGTAGCGTGAAACTCAGGCCCAGCATGAGAAATCGATCTTCGTCTTTCGAGTGATCCGGGTCGTAGAATCGCAGCGCATGGTCGTCGAGGAACACAGACTGTGCCTCCTCGAACGAGACACCGTGCTTTCGAATATTCTGTCGGTTCTTCTTCTCATCCCATTCAAAACGGATATCACCCATGCGTACAGTGTACATATATTCAGTGCATGGTTCAATCCGTGCCTCAATGATCCGTCAGCTAACAGCTAAGGAACCTGAGCATTCAGGGAGAGCCGGAATCAGCCAGCGGGTTGAAGATTCACACCACCCGCTGGATGGCCATGAATTACATCGGCCTGCTCGTGTGGATCTTTATCTGGATGTTCGATCAGGCCCGCATGCGGGGGAAGAACGTGTTGCTCTGGCTGCTGCCGTTCGCGCTGGCACCCCTCCCGACCCTGATGCTGTTTATGTTGTTTTTACAGAGGAAGGTGAAGTAGGAGGGGGCACCGTAATAACCTGCCGATCCCTATGCTGATCGCAGTGTCGAGCTGTCAGCCGGGAACCTCAGTTCCCTCTCTCCCTGCATTCAACTCCGCATGCTGCGTCACCGGCTTGCGGAGCACCCACAGCACCCATAAGCCTGGCAGCGCGGCGAGAAAGGTCACGAAGAAGAAGGGTCCCCACCCGGCGAGCCCTACCAGCTTCGCAGCGGGCCAGCCGAGAAAAACCCGTCCGAGGGCTTCAACCGAAGACAGTAGCGCGAACTGAGTCGCCGTATAGCGGTGATTGCAGAGCGACATAACCAGCGCCACGAAGGCCGCCGTGCCCATGCCGCCGGTGAGGTTCTCAAATCCGACTGCGAACGCCATCACGGCGTAGCTCTTCCCCACCCAGGCCAGCCACAAGAACGACAGGTTCGACAGCGCCTGTAACAGCCCGAAGACCATCAGCGAACGAAAGAGGCCTAACTGCGGCATCAGGCCGCCGCCGATGAACGCGCCCAGAATCGTCGCACCGATACCGAATGCCCGAACCAGGCCGATGTCTTCCGACGAAAATGCCATCCCGCGCAGCAGGAACGAAGTCGTCAATGCGCCGGCAAAGGCGTCGCCCAGTTTGTAGAGGACGATCAACCCCAGCAACGCCAGCGCCATGGGGCGAGACAAAAATTCAGACAGTGGTCCCCAGACCGCCTCCGACATCGACTGCGGGGCCGCCCTCGCCGCCTCCGGTTCCGGGATCATTAAGATCGTGACAATTCCGAGCGCCATCAACCCGGCCATGCAGAGATAGGCTGAGGACCATCCCAGACGCGCCGCAACGATCAATGCCAGTGAACCGGACGCCATCATCGCGACGCGATACCCCATCACCCAGGTGGCCGCGCCCAACCCTCGCTCATCCGGTTTCAACAAGTCAGTGCGATAGGCATCGAAGACGATATCTTGTGAAGCAGAGAGAAAGGCGACACCCAGTGCTAATGCGGCAAAGATCTGGGCGCCCGAGCCTGGACCGATGAAGGCCATTAGCGTCAGTGCCAGTGCAAGACCCGTCTGCGTGACGATCATCCAACCACGGCGGTGCCCGAGCCAGGGCGGCACGATGCGATCCATCACCGGGGCCCAGAGAAATTTCAACGTATAGGGAAGGCCGACGTAGGCGAACAGGCCGATCGTGGTCAGATCCAGGCCAGCCTCGGTGAGCCAGGCTTGCAGCGTTCCACCCGTGAGGGCCAGCGGCAACCCGGAGGCAAACCCCAGGGGCAGCATGATGCCGAGACGTGGAGTGAGAACGGCGCGCAGGGTCGCTCTGTTCATGAGATTGAAGGAGACCGGGAGATCACGAGGTGCAGCATACCACCGCCACGCATCTCCTGCGCATCAGAATCGAGAATTTTAAGCGAAGTACGTTATGAGGCAGGCTCCGCCCGGAGGTACACAAACCAATAGACCAGCGCGACCAGGACCGTTCCGCCGATGATGTTGCCGATGGTCACCAACAATAGGTTGGTCACGGCATCCATGACGGACAAGGGTGCGACCCCACCGGCGGCCAGTGCGATGCCCAGCGGCAGAAAAAACATGTTGGCCACGGAATGTTCAAAGCCACAGGCCACAAAGGCCGTGATCGGGAACACAATGGCGAGGATTTTATCCGCCACGCTCCGCGCTCCCATACACAACCAGACCGCGAGACAGACCAGCACGTTGCACAGGATCCCGCGGGCAAAGGCCGAAACCGGATCCAGCGCGATTTTGCTGCGCGCGATCTGAACCATGGTTTCCCCGACAGCCCCGTCTGCCAATGTCTGCACGCCCGCGAGCAGGACCAGCATCGCCGTCCCGCCGGCGCCGAGCAGGTTCCCCAGATACACCCATACCCAATTCCTCACCACCTGCCGCGTCTGCACACAACCAACGGCCCAAGCCATGGCGATAAGGTTATTCCCAGTGAAGAGTTCCGCACCTCCCACGACCACCAGCACGAGTCCCAGACTAAATGTCACCCCTCCCGCCACACGCAACAGTCCGAACGGCAGCGCCGGACCGCTTTTCCCGGACGTCATCGTCACGGTATAGAAGAGCGCACCCAACGAAATAAACGCGCCTGCCAGCACGGCTAACGCGATCATGGTCGGCACAGAGGTGGTGACCTTGGCGAGCCCCACCTTGCAGACACGCGCCGCAATCTCAGGAGGAGGATAGGCGTCGGCAACAGGATTGGCGGCGGCAGGAGTGGGCTCTGTGGTCATGTGATCAACATCACATGCATAGGGGTGGAGGAAGCTCCAGCCGTCAGCACTTTCTCGATTCGCACCGTCGAGACTTTGTACTCCGGGCATTTCGAAGTCTCATCGGCACTGGAGGAGAGCAAGACGTTCAGATCCGTGTCGGGGAAGTGAAAACTCGTGAACAGTTCCCCCGATTGCACCCGGTCGCTGACCATGACGGGCAGTTTGGCTTCGCCGCGTGCGCTCACGAGCCGGACGATGTCGCCATCGTGCAGATCCAACCGCGCCGCGTCGGAGGCGTGTATTTCCAACACATCAGTATCGACCACCTGCATGATTCCCGTCCGTCTGGTCTGGGCGCCGCAATTGTAATGCTGCAGAATACGCCCGGTGATAAGCACCAGCGGATAGGTCTCCGTCGGCGACTCCCCCGGCGGCAGATAATCGACCGCCACAAACTGCGCCTTCCCTTTTGGAAACGATCGCTCGTGCATCAACGAGGTGCCGGGATGCTCCTTTGACGGCACCGGCCACTGCAGCCCTTCCGCCGCCTCCAAACGGTCATACGAAACGCCGGCAAACATCGGTGCCAGCTGCGCAATCTCATCCATGATGGCGGACGGATGTCCGTACCACATGGGATAGCCCATCCGCGCGGAGACTTCACAAACCACCTGCCAATCGGGCAGGACGCCGTCCGGTGGTTCTACCGCTTTTCTGATGCGCTGGATACGCCGCTCCAGATTAGTGAACGTCCCGTCTTTCTCCAGGAAGGAGGCGCCCGGAATCACCAGATGGGCCAGCTTCGCCGTTTCGCTGAGAAACAGGTCCTGCACGATGAGGAACTCCAGATTCTTGAGCGCCGCATGTACCTTTTTCAAATTGGGGTCTGTCTGGGCCACGTCATACCCGATGATCCAGAGGCTCTTGAGTGTGCCGGCCAGCGCCGCATCCCACATGGCCGGCGTCTTCATCCCACGCATCGTCGGCAAAGGTCGCCCCGTGATAGCCAGATGCGCAGCCGCCAGTTCGGGATTGTCGAACGGTTGATAACCGGCAAAGTAGGTCGGCAACGATCCGACATCGCAGGCACCCTGCACATTGTTCTGCCCCCGTAACGGGTTGATGCCGGTGCCCGGCTTGCCGATATTGCCGGTGGCGAGCGCCAGATTCACGAGCGCCATCACGCCATGGCTTCCCCAGCGATGTTCGGTCATGCCCAGACCATGCACCGCCATCGATCCGCCGCTCGTGGCATACCGGCGCGCCGCTTCGGCAATCAGATGAGCCGGAACCCCGGTGACCTTCGATGTGACCTCCGGCGTGCAGGACTCTACCCCCCTCACCCACTCTTCAACGCCCTGCGTACGGTCGCCCACAAACCCCTGATCGATCAGGCCTTCCTTTACGATGATATGCCCAAGTCCGTTCAAGAGCGCCACGTTCGTGCCGGGATGCATTTGCAGGTGGAGATCCGCGAGGCGGGCCAGTTCGGTGCGCCGGGGATCGATCACGATCAGTGCGGCGCCGCGCCGTACGGCCTGTTTGATACGCGCGCCGACCACCGGATGCGATTCCGTGGGGTTGGCCCCGACCACGAGGATCAACTTCGCCAGATCCAGATCCTCAATGGAATTGGTCGCCGCCGACGCGCCGATCGTGTCCATCATGCCGGTCACGGTGGCGCTGTGGCAGACTCGCGCGCAGTTGTCGATATGGTTGCTGCCGACTACGCAGCGCATGAATTTCCCGAACAGATAATTTTCTTCATTCGTGCCGCGGCTCGATGAAATCGTCGCCAGCGCATCGGGCCCATAGGTGTCTTTCAGACGACCCCACTCGTGTGCGATGCGGTCCAACGCATCCGGCCAGGAAATCTCCACCCACTTGTTGCCCTGCCGGAGCAACGGCACGCGCAAGCGGTCCGGCGCATAGTTGTACGTCCAGCCGAATCGCCCCTTCATGCAGGCATGCCCCTGATTGGACGGGCCGTCATCGGCAGGCACCATGCTCACGACGTTGCCGTCGCGCACTCCGGCGTCGAACGCGCAGCCGACACCGCAATAGGCGCATGTAGTACGCACAGTCCGCTCGGGCGGCCCCTGCTCGACGACGGTTTTTTCCATCAGGGCCCCGGTGGGACATTCTTTCACGCAGGCACCGCAGGAGACGCAGTTCGAGGACGCAAACCCGGCTGCCTCCCCGACTAACGCCGCAGCCCCCGCGACCGGCCGGCTCGCGAAGCCGCGATCGAGCATGGTCAGCGCATGAGTCCCTTGAATTTCGTCGCAGGCGCGCACGCAGCGGGCGCAGGAAATACAGGCCGCATTGTCAAAGGTGAAAAAGGGATTGGATCGATCGACCACATCCTCCCGGTGGGAAGGCTGCGGATACCGGACCTGCCGGAGTCCCAGCGACTTGGCCAACCATTGCAGGGATTCCGGAGCCCGCTCCCCGGCCGGTTGCTCGGACAAATAGAGTTCGACGATGTTCCGTCGGAGCCGGTTCAGCCGCTCGCTCTCCGTGTGGACCACCATGCCCTCGCGCACCGGAGTCGTGCAGGCGGCAGGCAAGCCGTTCTGGCCCTCAACCTCGCAGAGGCAGAGGCGACAGGAGCCGAACGGAGCCAAATGGTCCGACGAGCAGAGCCCGGGAATGGCAATCCCGGCCTTTTTCGCCGCGCCGTAAATCGTGTCTCCCGAAGACGCCAGCACCAGACGCCCATTAATTTCCAACTTCACCTGGCTAGCTCCGTATCTCGTCATTCGTCTCTCGTAGCTCGTGAACAGCGCTTCACGAGAGGCGTTTCATCTTTCGCATTTGACGTTTCACGCCTGACGTTTCACGTCCTTAGCTTCGCTCGAAACTCAGCCGGAAAATGTTCGATTGCCGTCAGCACCGGATAGGGTGCCCGCCCACCGAGGGCACAGAGACTGGCGACCTTCATCGTGTCGCCCAGATCGTGAAGCAGCGACAGGTCCTCGATGGTGCCGCTCCCGGCCTGAATCCGTTCGAGAATTTCACGACCCCGCACCGATCCGATGCGGCAGGGCGTACATTTCCCGCAGGATTCGTCGGCGGTAAACGCCATAAAATGCCGCGCCAGATCGACCATGTCGGTCTCATGATCGTAGACGACGATGCCGCCGTGCCCCAACACCGCGCCGGCCTTCGCAAAGGCGTCGTAACAAATGGGAATGTCCATCTGGGAGGCCGGAAAGAGACTTCCGAGCGGTCCCCCCACCTGCACGGCCTTGAAGCGCGATCCGGGCGCCATGCCGCCGCCGAATTGCTCCAAAACCTGATGCAGACTCAATCCGAACGGCACCTCGACCAACCCGGGATGTTTCACCCGCCCGCCGAGTTGTAATGCCATGGTGCCGCGGGACTGCTCCGTGCCGAGCGCCGCATGCCAGGCGCCGCCGCGCGAAAGGATGTTCGGGATCGTCGCAAAGGTCAGCACGTTGCTGACGATGGTCGGTCGCCCATACAAGCCGGACTGCGCCGGATAGGGAGGTCTCGCCCGTACCACACCCCGCTTCCCTTCCAGCGATTCCAGGAGCGCCGTTTCCTCTCCACAGACATAGGACCCGGCACCTTCCACCACTTCGATCGGAAACGGTTCGCCGTCCAACTCCAACAACTCCGCTTCATCCGCCTTCTGGATGGCCGCCCGCAACGTCTTTGCAGCCGCCGGATACTCCTGCCGGCAGTACACGTATCCGCGGCCGGCCCCGATGGCCCTGGCGCAGATCAACATGCCCTCGAGCAACCGGAACGGATCGCCTTCCAGAATCATCCGGTCGCAGTAGGTTCCCGCGTCGCCTTCGTCGGCGTTGGCGACCACATACTTTTGGTCGGCCCTGGCCTGTTGCGCCACCTTCCACTTGTTCCAGACCGGAAAGGCCGCGCCGCCACGGCCACGCAACTGCGACACCCGCAGTTCTTCGATGATCGCATCCGGACCGATCCGTAAGGCCGTCTCCAGGCCGGACAGGCCGCCGCGCGCCTGATATTCATCGAGCGCCAAGGGCTCCGTCTCGCCGAAGTTGGCAAATGTGAACCTGGTTTGCTGGGCAAGAAAAGGAAGGGATCGCACCGGAGTGCCGTCTGTGCCGGAGAGAATGAGCGGTAGATCCTGGGCTGTGACATTGAACCAGGCGACGCGGCCGGCGGGGCTATCGCGTTCCACCATCGGTTCCAGAAAGAACGCGCCGCGCGAGGAGATGCGAATGAGTTGGACCTCGGGATGTTCCGACCAGGCATCGGCCAGCACACCCGCTCCCGCGGCCCTCGCCGACGTATCGTTGGACAGGTAGAGTCTGGTGACCGTACGCATGTTACTTGTACCGCTCCAGCAACGTATCAAGCTGCGAGGGCAGCAGGCGGCCATAGAGGTCGCGATCGATCATGATCGTCGGGGACACCGCGCAGTTGCCGGCACAAGACATGGTATCGAGGGTAAACTTTCCGCCCGCGGCAGTTTCGCCCACGTCCACACGGAGACGATCCTGCAATTCCCGCAGCAGCCGTCCGCAGCCGTTGGCGTAGCACGATTCCCCCATGCAGACACGGATCAGGTGCCGGCCCGGATGCGTCAGGCGTAAATCGGGATAATAGGAAAGCACCCCGGCGACTTGCGCGGTGGTAGCGCCCAACGCATGGGCGATCTCCGACACCGCTTCTGTCGGCACATGCCCGAGTTGCTCCTGCAGGGCCAGCAATGCCTTGAGAACATTGGGCGGCTCACTGCGAACCTTCGCGAGAATGGACTTCACCTGCTCATACATAGGTGCGCTCGGTCCACGCATTTCGTATCTCGTCGCTCGTATCTCAATGCGGAACGGGAGCCAATAGCGTATTGCTTATGGCGAATAGTTGGGACCGATGGTAACGCGCGGCGCTCTACCTTCATCCATGAGCCATACGCTGTACTTTCCCGCCATCAGCTATCCGCTCGGCTGCCTGCCGAGATACGCTTCACGAATCAACGTCAGCAGAGCCCCACATGTGCGCGGAGCTTGTTGTAATCGAAGGCCGGGATACCGCTCCGAAGGAGCCCGAAATCATTCCGTTCCATCTCGTCGATCAGCGCCGCCACCTGAGTGCGCCCGGTCTGGGTCGTCATCACATGGCGAGGAGTTTCACCGCCGACTGCGGGAGACTCACGGTCGGCCCACTCGAGATAGACGGTTTCCAGAAAGGCATTCATCAAGGTGCGATCTTCTTCATCCGTGACCACCACCGTCAACGGCTCTGCGGCGGACAACTCCGCCTGCGTCACCTGGCGCATCGGCGGTTGAACCGCTTCACCGCGGAAGTGCAACGAAAACCCGAAGGCGGCCGCCAGACTATGTTTGACCGTATCGAGCCGCTCCCGTGAGTCACATTCGAGAAACAGTTCCGTCGCCGTCACGGTCACCCTAGCCGTCGGGCTTGCTCCCGCCTCTGCCTCATTGTTCCCCTGAACGAAGCGCCGAAGCTTTCCTGAACCCGTCGCACCGGCGGAACGAACCGGAGCCTCCTCTTTCCACCCCTCCAGCTCAGCCATCCCTCCGGCGATAAACGTGAACTCGTGATGTTCGTACAGGGCCATGACGTAGAAGTAGGGGGCGCCCGCAGTGGTCCGATACCGAATCTCGCTCACCGCCTCGACCAGCGCCGCTAAGCGCATGCGCGCGAAATTCCGCAACAGCAGATGCCCGAACCGTTTGGCGAATTCCGGCCAGTCGCCCAGCTCGAATGAGCCACCGACGACCTCCATCTCTCGACGTTCTTCACCGGTCGTCTCGTAGAGGGCCTTGGCATCCTCCGCCGACAACATCAAGACCGGCCCAGCCGGCACAGCCAAAGCACTTTCAGGATCACCCGGCTCCCGAACGAGCCTCGTGAACAACACCTGTCCGCTTTCTGCGTCCGGTCCGAGGCTGTCGGCCGGCACCTCGTATACGCGCCCGTTTCCGATCGACCGTAGACTCCGCCGTATCTTTCCGATCTCCTGCGGCAGCAATTCGACGAGATCCATGTAGGAATGTTTGAGCGGATCCAGCCACACCCGCTCCTCCTCGGGAATGTGTTCAGTGATGACATCACGCAGCTGCTCGATCAGGGTCAGCTGGCCGTCTTCCGGGTAGAAGTCTGCATAGAGCAGCAAATCGGCCAGCCCGACTTCTTCCGGCAACGGGGACAGGGGAGCCTGGTTACCCAGCTCAACATACACTTGCAACGCGCGCGTGAAGGCAATCCGCCGCTGCTGGGCAAACCCCGGCGTCATGGACAACCGATCCAGCCGCATCAGTATGATGTCCAGTTCCTTCGTCACCGGCACCGATCGCCCGAGGACCCGTTCATTCGCGAGCTTCATGAATCTCCTCCATGACGGCCGCTTCCGCATCCAGCCAATCCTGAAGCGCGTGCCCTTCCCGGCATCCCCGATCTCGCCACAACTCAAAGGCTTTCTGATTGATCCGTTCCCACATGCCTTCCGGCAGCTCGATCGGATTCGTCACGGAGGGCCGGACTACCCGAGCCTTCGATTGCGGAGCGGACGGCTTTTTCACTTTGGGCTTCATGGGGAGACTCCTTTACGACATCCCGACTGATTATGCTTCCCCGAGAGGCACGACACGGTGGTAGTCCGCGCCGAAATTGAACTGACGCACCGTGAGCACAGGACAGGGCGCGTGGCGCAGCATCGCGCCGGCAATGCTGCCGACGAGGACATGGGAGATGCCACGCCGTCCATGCGTCCCCATGATCATCAAATCGTACCCTTGCTGGGTGACATAGGATGCGATCGAATCTGCGGGCAGTCCCGGTTTCAAGACATGATCGACTTGAAGCCCCTGCGCCTGCACACAGGCGACCAGCACGGTAAGGCGTTTCTCCAGATAAGTCCGCTGCTCCTTCCACTCCTTGGCATGACTCAGACTGAAATCCAATCCATACGCCACCGGCTCCATGGCATGTAAAATCGTGATCGACGCTCCGAACGGTTTGGCAAACTGGACGGCATATTCCAACGCATCCAGCGAACAGGCCGAGAGATCGATGGGCACCACGATTCGTTTGATATTCGCCATCGCGGGGACAGCCACACCGCCCTTGTCGGCCTTCACCGCCAGGACCGGGCAAGGCGCCATACGGACGACCCGCTCCGCCGTGCTGCCGATCAGGACATGGTCCAACCCGGTGCGCCCATGCGTACCGACCACCAGCAGGTCCGCGCCAATAGTGTGGGCGACCGTCTGGACCGCCTGGCTCGGAATGCCGGTTTCAATGCGCACCGTCACCGGCTGTCCGGCCACCTTGGCGCGTGCCTCCACCCCCGCCAGCTGACGGCTGGCCTCGGCGCGCAAGTGATCCAGGTACATCTTGTTGACGGTATAGTCCGGATCCATCCCCGGATAGAGCTCCAGGACCGTCATCACACAGAGCTCCGCCTTCCAGGCCGACGCCATCGCCAAGGCATACCCCATAGCCCGATCCGCACAGGCCGAAAAATCCGTGGCAAAGAGCACTCGCTTGATCAGGGTCATAACTTAGACCGCCTCCACGTTCAACAGGAGCAGTTCGCCCTTCATGTTCGGATGAATGGAACAGCGGAACTCATGCCGGCCCGGCCGCTCCATGGTGAAGCGAACGACGGCTTCTTTCTTCGCATCCAAAAACAATCCGCCGATCTGCTTGCCATACGACACGATCCCGCCGGACTCGACGCGCGTCGGAATGCCGTCGAACATGGTCGACCCAAAATCGTGGCGCACCTGATCCTGATTGACGATGGCAATGACCGTCGCCACCCCCAGCCGGAGCGGCACCTGTTTGGTGACAAACACGGAGTCCTTGATCGTCACTTCGATCCGCTGCTCCGCCTGCGCGCCACCCTGCGAACAGAGGGCCAGGACAAAACAAGCCGCCAGCCAGACCCGTCCTCCGCTCAACAAGCCCGACACCTTCCTCACACCCATAAATGACCTCCTTTATAGACTCTTGCCCGTTTTCACTTTGGCCCGTTTCGTGGGAAGCGGCACGGTCAGCACCGGACAACCGGCCGTCCGGACAACCTTCTCCGCCGTGCTGCCGAAGAAAATCTTATCGACCCCGCCGATCGCGCCCCCGTAACTTCCCATGACCACCAAATCGACCCCCTCCACCCGAGCCGTACGCGCAATTTCCTCGAAGGGGGAGCCGTCCGCAAGCACCCGGCGGATGGTCACCCCCTTCGCGTCGTCTCGGGCCAGCAGTTGCCGGGCATTGAGACGGGCGAAATGATGCAACTGCTTTTTCTGTTTCGCGGCTTCAGTGGCAGGGGCCAGCCCGAGGCGATTCAGCGCGTCCAAACTCTTGGTATCGACGACATGCAGCAGGAGCACTTCCGCTTGATACGATTTTGCAAACGAAAGCGCAAGCCGGAAAGCTTCTTCGGAGCAGGGAGAAAAATCCACCGGCACGAGGATTTTCGTAAACAGACGATCGGCCATTACACCTCCGCGCAATACTCCTGCATCCACCACCGATCATCAGCAAGGCCGATGCCATGCAGAAGGGAGCGGGTGGCATATGGCTCATGGCTCACGGAACAGAGGATTTCGCCGACATAATGGCCATCGGTCATGCGCCCCATGCTCTTATAGGTTATTTGGGGGGGTGTCCTGCTACAGCCATCCCTCAAGTTCTGTAGCGGAACGCCACAGAGCAACAACGAGCTTATGGCTTGTAGCAAATAGCACATGATGACGGAGATTTCTCCTATCGTGCCATCAGCTACAGGCGCGTAGACCTCCCTTTGCCGTCCACCCCTGTGCCGATGCTCGGATGGCATTCCTCTTGCTCCATCAGCATTCAAGAGGACTGAACCATGTCGAAAGCGCAATGGCTGTTGTTCGGAGCTGTCCTGGTGGGAGCAGCAGTCGCCCTGTATTTGATCTTCTTCTGTCCGACCGATTGTCACTAACGGTCGCTAAGGTTCACGTTCCGCGACCCTAAGGGCATGAACCGATAGGATCCACAGCCATCCATGGAATCGGAGAGCATCTTCCAGGTCAGCATCAGTCATGACGGCATCACGCTCGATGGAATCCTGGGTCTCCCTGCGCACCCGAAGGGCGTCATCGCCTTTGCCCACGGCAGCGGCAGCGGACGTTTCAGTCCTCGCAATCAGTTCGTCGCCCGCCATCTGGAAACGGGAGGCTTTGCGACGTTGCTGATGGACCTCCTCACCCCGGATGAGGCCGACGATCGCCGCAAAGTCTTCGACATCGACCTCCTCGCCGACCGGCTGCTGCTGGCAGAACGTTGGTTACAGGCGCACCGCCAGACAGCCGGCCTCCAGGTCGGGTATTTCGGCGCCAGCACGGGCGCCGGTGCGGCACTCCAGGCAGCTGCTCGTGAACCCCGGGTGGTCGGCGCCATCGTGTCGCGCGGCGGACGGCCCGACCTGGCCGGCCCCTATCTGAGTCGGGTCACCGCCCCGACGCTTTTGCTTGTCGGCGGAGACGACGGTCCCGTGATCGAGATGAATCAGGACGCGCTCACGCAACTGACCTGCCGGAAAGAGCTGGTGATTGTCCCGGGAGCCAGTCATTTATTCGAGGAACCGGGCACGCTGGAGCAGGTCGCCCGGGAAGCGCTCCGCTGGTTCCAGCGATATCTCCAACCGGACGCGCACGCAACAAAGGAGTCTCGATCATGAAAGTGCTCTTGGCCGTCGATGGATCCGATCACTCCTATGAAGCCGTGCGGGCGCTGAAATACCTGCGCCGGCCGGATGAGCTGACCCTGCTCCATGTCGTCGATGCTCCCCGACCCGCTTACCCGATGATGGTCCCGGAAGTCGCCCAGGAACTGTATTCGCAACTGGAACGCAGCATGAAGGAGGATGGCGAGCAGTTGTTGACCAGGATCCATTCATTGCTCCCGCCCCACAGCGGCCCGGTCACTAAACAACTGGCCTTGGGATCCCCGGCGGAAATGATCGTCGCGACGGCTGAATCACGCCAGCTGGAGCTCATTGTCATGGGAGCCAGGGGACTGGGACCGGTGAAGGAACGTCTATTGGGAAGCGTCTCCCATCGTGTGTTGAGCCTCGCTCCCTGCGCCAAACTGATCCTGCAGGGCTCGCTCCGCGACTTGAAACAGATCTTGCTGCCGCTGGAAGGACAATCGGACGCCGAGGCGGCGCTGCGATTTCTCCGGAAGCAACCCTTCCATGAGCCGGTCAACATCCATCTCCTGGCAGTGCTCCCCCCCACCCGTCCGCCCTGGCCCGTTGACGACTCGGCAGCGGAAAAACTGGAGGCGCAGGCCCTTAGACATGCCCGTGACTTCGTGGATGGAGTGGGTAACGAGCTTCGGACACTCGGATATACCACCCGGAGCGCAAGCGTCCTGGGAACCCCGGTGACGATGATTCTCCATGAGGCGGAAAAGTTGGGAGTAGACCTGATCATGGTGGGGTCGCGCGCCAGGCAGGGCCTCACCCGATTCGTCCTGGGCAGCGTCTCCCATGCAGTGCTGCATCGCGCCCCCTGTCAGGTCTTGGTGTTCGAATGAGTGCAAGGTAACACGCGCAGAGGATGGCTGAATCCAGTCAGAAGAAACGAGAGAGGCTTCACGAAAGATTAATGTATCGCTCGAACGTTTTCATCTGGCGGTCTTTCTCAACAGCCTGGCCTAGCCCGGACTATTCATGAATGCCGTCGCGAGGCGTTCGAGACGGAAGCCCGCCGAGGCTGCTCGCACGTAAGGCCGACGCAGGCGTACTGGCAGTCGGTCGAGGAGGCCGAACGAGAACAGCCTCGGCGGGCGAGAGGATCGGACGACGCAGCAGGTATTCGTGAATTGTCCGGGCTAGCAGGGCTGTCCGTTGAAGAGGCAGGGCTTATACCGGGCGATATCGAACTCGATGTTCTCCTGGTAAACGCGCTCGTTTCCGTTCACCCCGTCCTGATCCGGATCGTTGAACATCGTGTGGTCCCACCAATAAAACAGCGGGTACTGCTCGGTGTAATAGACCGGATTCCCGTAATTGCTCCTCGTATACTCCTGCACGGAACGACCCGTAATATAGTCGACCTTTCCATCGCCATGCAGCGAATAGAGCATGATGAACAGTCGCGACTCATGGTCGTACAGTTCATCGAGGCGGCTATTCAGGTCAGGCTCGATAGGAAGCGGATCCTGTGACCAGGCGGAGGTAGCCGGAAGCAAGAGCAGCACAATGAGCAGAAGACTGGCGGCAACACGAAGGTTCGTCATGGTTCAGAAAGCAGATCGAGGCCATGATACAGCGAATGTGGTTCATGCTACCACCCAGCTATACCCCGTTCAAGCGCTCCACCGACTTTTTCGGGGCCTCGTCACCTTGCCGATCGAAGGTGCGCGCTCTTATAATCGCACACGATGTCCACCGGCATGCCACGCGCATCACTCCATACATTGGGTTGCCGCCTCAGCCAATCCGAGACCTCCATGTTAGCCGATACCCTGGCACGCCGGGGGTATCAGCTGGTAGAGTTCGGCAAGGAGACGGACCTGCTCGTCTTGAACACCTGCTCGGTGACGGAGAATGCCGAAAAAGATTGCCGCTATGCCGTTCGCAAAACCTTGCGCCACTCGCCGCATGCCTTCGTCGCGGTCACGGGCTGTTATGCCCAGACCGGCGCCGCGCAGCTCCAGAAGGTACCCGGCATCGACCTGATCGTCGGCACCCAGTTCAAAATGAATCTCCCCGATTATCTCCCGGCGCCGGCCAAACTCCGGAAACAGCCGGAACCGGAACTCCGCCACAGCCGTACGATCGATCGCGAAGACTTCGTCCTGCCCGGCACCGCCTATTCCGACTCAACCCGCGCCCTGCTGAAGATTCAGGACGGCTGCGATTTCATGTGCAGCTTTTGCCTGATCCCGTTCGCGCGCGGGCGTGAGCGCAGCCGGACCGCCGAGGATGTCTTGCGGGAAGCCCGGGAACTCGCCGCCCATGGCTACCGGGAACTCGTGCTCACCGGCGTCAACATCGGCCGATACTCGTATCAGGGTCTCGAGCTGGTTGATCTCTTACAAGAACTTGAAGCGATTCATGAGGTTACCAGGATCAGGATTTCCTCGATCGAACCCACGACCGTCCCTGCTGCCTTGCTGGAGCACATGGCCGGCTCCACGAAACTGTGTCATTACCTGCACCTTCCCCTGCAAAGCGGCGACGATGAAATCCTGCAGGCGATGAACCGGCGTTATGCCGTTCGCGAATATGAGGAGCTGGTCGAGCAGGCCTTGGGGCTGATGCCTGACCTCGGGTTGGGAACCGATCTCATGGTCGGATTTCCCGGCGAAGACGAACTGGCGTTCGCGAATACGGTCCGGACAGTCGAGCGACTCCCCTTCTCCTATTTCCATGTCTTCAGTTATTCGGCGCGGCCGGGTACGGCAGCTGCGCGACTGGAGGACCAGATTCCGCCTGCCGTCATCCGGCAACGCAGCAAGGCCCTGGCGGAACTGTCACGGACGAAAGCGCTGGCTTTTTATCAGCAACAGATCGGCCGCACCCTCCCCGTCCTCTTCGAACAGGGGGAACGCGATGGATTTCGCACGGGCACCACAGCCAACTTCACCCGGGTGGCGGTCGCGGCCGATGCCGTCGAGGCCGGCTCGATCCACCAGGTCACCATCACCGGCATCATGGACGGGCTGGCCTATGGCCGGCCGGTCGCCACAGTCTTAGCGCCCTCGCATAGGCCACTTTTATGACACAACCCAACAAGCCCCATACCGTCCATATCGAAACCTTCGGTTGCCAGATGAACGAGTACGATTCGGAACTCGTTCGCTCATTGCTCCGCAAAGCAGGATTCGAGTTTACCGAGGATCGCGAGCGCGCCGATGTCATGCTCATGAACACCTGCGCCATCCGTGAGAATGCGCATAACAAGGTCTACGGCCATCTCGCCGAGTTGAAGGCGGTGAAGGAACAGCGCCCGCTGGTCGTCGGGGTGCTCGGCTGCATGGCGCAAAACCTCAAGGAAGAGCTGACGGAGAAACAACCGCTGGTAGATGTGCTCGTCGGCCCGGACGGATACCGGCAGTTGCCGGGACTATTGACGAATGCGCTGAATGCGGAAGAACAGGGCCTGGTGCGACGGGGCATGGCCGTGGATCTGTCCGAATATGAAACCTACGACGACATCCTCCCCGAGCGCGACGGCAGCAGCAATGCCTGGATCGCCATCATGCGCGGTTGCGACAACTTTTGCAGCTTCTGCGTGGTGCCCTACACGCGAGGACGCGAACGGTCACGTGATCCTCAGGGGATCCTCCGCGAGGTCGAGGCGTCGGTCGCCACCGGTCATACGCAGATCACGCTGCTCGGACAGAACGTGAACAGTTACCGGTATGAGGATTGGGACTTTGCCCGCCTCATCCTTGCGGTCGCCGAGGTGCCGGGAGTCACGCGGGTCCGCTTTACCTCTCCGCACCCGAAAGACTTTCCCCCTGCGTTACTGGATGCCGTCGCCGGCCATCCGAACATCTGCAAACATATCCATCTGCCCCTGCAATCCGGCAACGACCGCATCCTGGAACTCATGAACCGCACCTACAGCCGGAAAGAGTACCTCGATCTGGCGGCGCACATTCGGCACCGCCATCCCGGGATCGCCCTCACCACCGATATCATCTGTGGCTTTTGCTCGGAAACCGAGGAGGAATTTCTGGATACCTATCGGGTCGTCGAGGAGGTGCAGTATCACTCGGCCTATGTGTTCAAGTATTCGGAGCGGAAAAATACCATCGCGGCGAGGAAGTTCCCGGACGACGTGCCGGAGGCCGTGAAGGGCGAACGGGTCAGCCGCCTGGTGGACCTGCAGCGCCCCATTACCGCGCGGCTCAATCGGGAGTTGATCGGACAGACCCTCCCGGTGATGGTCGAAGGCGACTCCAAACGCTCCAGCGATCAATGGATGGGCCGCACCGATACCGGCGTGTACGTCATTTGGAACAAGAGCGATGCACCGGCCTTACTCGGCAGCATTCAACCGGTCACTATTCTCGACGGAAGCGCCGCAGTCTTGATGGGGCGACGCGGGCCCTCAGCGATACCCGCGTGAATTGTTCCCGCACTCCGCACAACTCGTCACCCGGCAGACCACCACAGTCGATAGGACGCGGGCGAGAGGTCTACGAAAGACCGAAGATTGCCGCCGAACGGCGACATTCTTGCCCAGTCCTGAACAACAGTTGCCAATTTTTAGACACCCGCACTCGTCAGACTGACGCGAATAGCGCAGGCATCCGCGCCTCTCGCCGTCTCCAGGGTCTGGCTCGCGTGCCGGCTCACCATCACTTCCATCTCAATGGAGCGACTTCACCGCCTTGAAACTTCAATAGCTTAGACGGCATCTTTCGCCGCGATTCATCACATCGCATCAGCCGCATCCACAACAACGATCGACTCTCCGGGGAGTTACCACTAGGGTCCCCGAAGTCCATGGAAAGAGGGCATAGCCCTTGCTTGGTCCATTCTGGCGTCCACAATTAACCAGGTTCATCAACCACCGACCCGGCCCCAGAGGATTTCGCATCATGAAGAAAGACATCGCCCAGAGTCATGCAGAAGAGGCCCCGCGGGGCATGAGCCTGGAAACCATTATCGCCGTCGGAGTCTTCGGGTGGATGGCCCTCGGCGTGGTGATGATGGGCCTGGGAATCTGGTAGTCCCGATTCGTTCCGACGCGCCTTCGTCCTGAAGCCGCGCCGCCTCCGTTCGCACCGCATCGACCAGCCGAGAAGGATGACCGCCATGCGAATTCACGGCTCCCGCACTCCTTTCACCAAGACCCTGAACTCCGGACTCCTCGGGTTGACCCTGTTGGGAGCCATGGCTGCCGGTTGCTCATCGACCGCCGCCACCGTTCAACAGAAGGCCGCTGCGCAACCCCAGGGTTCTATCCGGCTCGAAGAAGTCGCCGATTGGGAATTTGAGGCCAGCCACCCCAGCACCATCGATCTTGCTACCCTCGATAACCTGCTGCGTGGGGTGATGATCTCGGACGCACAGATGGATCTCTCGAATCTGCCCGTGGATGGCAGCAAGCCGATGACAGTGTTCAGCGATGAGGACGTGCACTATCTTGCTCCCCTGCTAGCCCAAGCGTTGTCTCAAGCGCAACCCGAATATGTGGTCGCTTTCCGTCTATCCTCATCGGCAGGGTCAGGCTCTGAACCCACCGCGGGCACCCTTTACGTTCAAAACGAACGGTTGTATCTCACCGTGACCGAGCATCACGGCACACTGGCGAAAGTCGAGTCTTCCCTGTTCAACAGCGGGCGACCGGCTCGCATCGTGAGCATCACGCCGGAATCAGCCGGAAAAATCGAGCAGGCATTGCCGGCGATTGCGCAGGGCCGGCAGGCGCTCAAATCTCTCGCCATCGACTACAGGCTGTTTGCCAAGAATCCAGAACCGGCCCCGGCGGTCGCGGCAACGATCGCGGCGCCGGCGCCCCAGCCGATCCAAGCCGCGGCACCCCGAATGGTCGTCGCTTCGGTGCCGGAAGAAGCACCGGCTAAGAACATACCCCCGGCGCAGCCGACAGTCCCGGCATCCCCTGCGGTGAAAGCCTCTTCCGCCGAGGATGAACGATTGACCGAAACGCTTCAGGAGTTGCAGGACGCGCGGGAGGCGATGGCCCGAAAGGACGCCAAGATCAGCGCCCTGCGAAGAGACCTGGAATCGATGCGCACGCAGTTGGAAACGAAGGACAAGGAACTTCGAGCCGTGAAGAGCACCCCGCAGACTCAACCCAAACGCGAAACCCGGAACAAGGCCGAACTCACCGTTCGCTGACCGTCTGCCCCTTCATTCAGCCCACATCGATGAGTTCCGGCCGCAGGAGCACGATCTCCCGTGAGATCGGCTGCCGGAAATTCATGCGGCAATAGCAGCCATACGTGACATAGGTATCCTGCAGGCAGTAGAGAGCGATTTCCTTGCCCTGCCCGTCCGCCCACATCTGGGCCACCTGCGACCCGCTGCCCGATTTACTTTCTACGTTCAACGCCCGCGCCAACACGTCCAGCTTGACCCATCCACGATTGTCCCAGTTGCTCCAGATCGCCATGGTGTCATACACCGGATCCGCCCGAAACTTGGCCAGGTTGATCTCCATGGTCGGCTTCACCTGCTGAATGATCGAGCGTTTTTTGATGAAGGGCAGGTCGAAATTCAGACCGTTGTGGGTAATGAACAACGAGGGCCGCAGCTGCCCGAGATGACCCCAGAAACGACGCAATAGTTCCTGCTCGTTCGCCCCGTACCAGGAGGTGGCGCCACGCGGTTCGAGGTTGTCGGAGAACTCCAGCAACCCGATGCACACGATGCGGCTGAAGGTCCCGTCGAAGGAGGACTTTTCATAGAGTTCTTCATCGAGTCGATGCTGCGCCTGCGCCTCCCCGACCGCGAACAGGTCGCCTCCGGTCTCGGAAAAGGCCGCCTCGCCCGAGGCCAGGTGACGACCGGCCAGCCTGGCCCATTCTTCCCGGGGAGCCTGGACCGTTTCGATGTCGAGGACCACTTTCATACGCCCCTACACTTTCCCCTGCTGAAGCGCCGCGATAACGGGCTGATCGGCCGAAGGAAACTCGAACGCGGCCATCTCATGAGGATAGACCCATCGAAGTTCCGCGCAGTCCAGCGCGATCGCAACACCCGTCTCGATCCGGCAGCAAAAGAAATGCAATTCCACAATCTTCTCGGGATATTCATGTCGTACGATCCGAAAGGGAGTGGGATGGCCGATACGCACATTCAGCTCTTCCCATAACTCCCGATGCAGACACTCCTCCAATGTTTCGCCCGTTTCGCGTTTCCCGCCCGGAAACTCCCACAACCCGCCGAGATGCACCCCGGCCTTCCGCCGCGCGATCAGATACCGGCCCTCGTGAACAATGATCCCTGCCGCAACCTCGATCACCTGCATCATGCACCGCGTCCGGGAGAAGAACGTATGGTCTACGGCATGTCGCTCGACACTGAACAGCAGACACGTCTCGGTTCCGGCCTATGGACCGCGAGCGACACGCCGCATGCCCCTGATCCGCTACCTGGCCGGATCAAACGGATAGGTCTTGCAGAACGGTTTCATCGGGCACAGGAGGCAGTAGGGGTCGCGCGCCGTACAGACCGTCGCGCCGAAATCCATGAGAGCCTGATTGAAGTCATACCCCTTACCGCGCGGAATCAGGGTTTCAGACAACTCCCAGAGAACGGCCTTTTGCGCCTTCGGGTCGCCCTGGGCGATGAACACACGGTGCAACACGCGGATCACGTTGGTGTCCAGAATCGGCGCATCTTCATTGAATGCAAAAGACCGAATCGCCCCCGCGGTGTAACGTCCGATGCCTTTGAAGGACAACAACTCCTCCGCATCGTTCGGCAACTGCCCGCCGTAACGGGCGACGGTTTCACAGGCGATGCTGTGCAACCGTTCCGGCCGGATGTTGTACCCCAGCGGATACCAGGTCTGCTTCACCTCGGCGACCGGCGCATCGGCTAACTGTTCAAACGACGGGTATCGCTCCAAGAACTCATGGTACTTCGGAATCACGCGATCCACCTGGGTCTGCTGGAGCATCACCTCCGATACCAGGATGTGATAGGGATCGGAGGTCTTGCGCCAGGGCAGATCACGCCCATGCTCCTTGTACCACTTCAACAACCGGTTCTGAAAACGCTGCTTCTGCCCGCGTGCGAGCGGGACGGAGGACTGAGGTGACTTCTTCTTACGGCGCGGAGATTTCTGAACGCGAGACTTTGTAGACATAGCCGCTCGTGATGAGTGGCGGCATTCTAAGAGGCGGGCGGGCTGAAAATCAAACGACGACCCCTCGACGGGCGGAGCCGCAGAGCGCAATCCGCAAGCACGAATTCTTGCGTCGCGCTCTGCGGTCCGCGGCAGCGCTTGTGATATCGCTCGCTACTGCGGGGAAGCCTGCACCTTGGTTCCTTCCTTCACCGGCGGATCGATCACAATCTGAGGGCCTTGCACCTTCGGCAAGATTCCGGCCCCGGGTTTTTCCAGGAGTCGTTGGTTCTGGTCGTTGATCGAAAGCTGTTGGGAGACATGACCGTTATCGAAAGCCGCCGCCTTGCTGAGCGCAGACTCCCCGACCGCATTGGCACGACCCGGATCGTTGGCGAGGGACTGACCATGGATCGGATCAACCGACTTACCCATCGGATACCCGGGATGCTGCGGCAACATGGCTGGATTGCTGAACGCCATGGCAGCAACCAGGACTCCGCTCACCGCAAGGGGACATATGAATAATGAGGCTTTCATACCAAACCTCCTCTTCAGCGGGTGAAATAAAAACGCCCTCCTGTCCGGACGATCAGGAGGGCGCAGGAAGACACCTATGGAAGAACTCGGAGCGAACAGGTGTCGTAGGATCGAGGTCACCCCGGCTTCATGGTCACCTCTTGGACTATGCTATTCAGCTTGCGCTCGTTGAACCCGACAATCAAGTCCGCCCAACCGCGTAGCAACATCCACGACACCGGGAAAAGTCTCGGAGCAGGCCCTCCCAGACCCTAGGGTTTTTCCCAACTCCAAATGGTCGGAGACATTATCCTGATCGCGCCCACGATGAGGGACATGCTATGTGATGATGACGACACACGTTATCCGCGCTCGTTGCTCGTCCCCCATTACAGAGATCACGAGGCCGGTGTCCGATACTGGAGGCGCGGGTCTATGCATCGCCTCCCGCCGGACTGTAGAAATTCGGCAGCTCGCGCGATGATTCGATTCACGTAGGGATACAGACCGGCACATGACCATGAAGGTACACTATCAAGTTTCTCTGTCGACGGAGTCGGCCACGAGCGGAGAGGGACGGCTTCTGGATCTCTCGGTGGAAGGCTGCCGTATCGAGGGTGCGCACCATTTGCCCGTCAATACCTACCTTTCGCTACGACTGATCATTTCACCGAAGGAGATGCCGGTCCTCGTGGATTTGGCCGCCGTGCGATGGACCCGCGGAACCGTCTGCGGCATTCACTTTCTCTCCCTCCAACCGTTACAGACCGCACGGCTGAAAACCTTTCTCGCCGCCGCCGCGCCGCAAAATCCACCGAACACACCCGACAAGGGCTAAGTCACCGGCGCGTCTCTTCTTCTCGCGTACCCCCTAGCCCGGATTATTCATGAATGTCGTCGCGAGACGTTCGAGACGGAAGCCCGCCGAGGCTTCTCGCACGTGAGGCCGACGCAGGCGTACTCGCAGTCCGTCGAGGAGGCCGAACGAGAACAGCCTCGCCGGGCGAGAGGATCGGACGCCGGAGCAGGGATTCATGAATTGTCCGGGCTAGGATTTTCCCTTGCCTTTTTTGTGCCACTCTTGCATCCTTGGCCGGCCCCTAGAGATACCCCTAGGTCAATCGAAGCCCATCGACTATCCAAGAGGAACGATGTCATGAACGAAGAGAATCAAACTCGGCGCATAGACGTGCTGGCAATCGGCCTATTCGGTCTGGCAGTAGGCGCGCTCACCCTGGGCGTGGCACAACTAGGATGGATTCAGCATAAGAACATGGTGGGAGCCCTGGTGATTGCCCTGATCTTCGGCGGGATCGTTCAACTGCTGGCGGGCATCACCGACATTCGCTACAACGAGCAACTGGGCGGAACCGCGCTGACCATGTACGGTTTCCTTTGGATCACGCTCTGCACCGTCAAACTCGTCAGCACGAGCAGCACGTTTCAGTTCGATGCGGTACTCTACGCGCCCATCAATCTGGTCTACGCAGTCTTTTCCGGCGTCATGGTCTTTCTCACGGCCTATCGAAACCTCACGCTCAGCGCCCTCCACGTCGTCATTACCATGACGTTTCTTGCCACCGTATTCGCCCGGCTGGACTTCATCAGTGAGCTATTACCGGGATGGGGCCACATCATTGTCGGTCTGATGGCCTTTTATCATGCGGTCGGCAGTTTGACTCAGGCCTTTACCGGGAGATCCATCCTCCCCCTCGGCCCGCCGCTCCTGTATCACACACACAAGCACGTGCACTCAATCGCCAAGGTGGTGTAGCCCGGACGATTCATGAATAGTCCGGGCTAGCGGCGCGCTCCTCGTCGTGCGTCGTTCGTGAAACGTCGTTCGTCACTCGTCTGCAGAAAAGAGCCACGCGAGGCACGTTTGACGCATGACGATTCAACAGCCTACTACCAGTCGGCGCCGATCCGATCCACCACGATCTGATGCACGGCCGACTGGGGACCGAGGCAGGCCAGGTAGAGCGCGGTCTCGGCAATATCGAACGGATCGATTTTTTCGCTGCGTGCCCGCTCTTCCGCCGAGGCATCGACCAGCTCATCCGCCACGCCGCCGGGACAGATCGCACTCACTTTGATGCGGTGCGCGCGCCCCTCGTCTGCGAGTGCCTTACTCAACGCCATGATCGCGTGTTTCGACGCGCTGTAAGTCCCCGTGCCGCTCCAGGCCTGCACGCCCGCCACGCTCGACATGTTGAGAATCGTGCCGCCGCCCTGCTTCTTCATCTGCGCAAATGCGGCCCGGCAGCAGAAAAATGTCCCGCGCACATTCGTATTCATCACTTCGTCGAAGGCCCCGGTACTGGTCTCGGCCAGCCGGCGTCCGCCGAAGATCCCGGCGTTGTTCACCAGGATATCCAGGCGCTGGAAACGCCGAACCGTGTCACCGATCAGTCGCTCCACCTGCGACTCGTCCGCCACGTCGGTCTGAAGCGGCACGGCGGTTCCACCGGCCGCCTCGATCTGCGCGACGGTTTCCTCGCATTTATACAAGCGCCGGGCGGCGACGACGACCGTCGCCCCTTCCCGCGCGAACCGGAGCGCGATGGCCTTGCCGATCCCGCTGCTGCTGCCGGTGACGATCGCGATTTTGTCGTTCAAGCGTTTCATAGATCTCCTTCACCTGGCTGCGAATGCGCGCTGGACTTGGGCAGTCGGCGCGCCTGGCCGTCGGCCAATCGGCAACGGCGTCACAGGGTGTGATTGACGAAAGCCTGTTCACCCAACGTCTGACGGGCGACATCGAGCAGATGCCGATGGTGCGTGAACAGCATGACCTGGCTGCCCTCGGCGAAACGCGCCAGGGCCCGTAGAATATTGGCCGCACGCGCGTCATCGGATGTGATGAGAGTATCATCGAGCACCAGCGGCATCGGCGGATGGGAAGGGCGCCGTAACTCCAGTGCCGCCAGCCGTAGCGCCAGGTACAATTGATCGGCGGTGCCTTCGCTCATCTCCTCGATGCCGATCGTCACACCGCCGGCCCGTTGCGCGCACAGAACCGGCTTGTCCTCACGCTCGTCCGTCACCAGCCGTTCGTAGGCGCCGCCCGTCATCAGCGAAAAATAGGCGGAGGCGGCAGACACCATGGGCGCCTGGGCCCGTTCACGAAACCGGTTCAACGCCTCCTGCAGCAACGAGCGGGCGAATTTCAGCCTGGCCCAGGGCCTGATGGCCGAACGGTATCGCGCCGCCGCAGATTCCATCGCTTCACGCGCCAGCGCCGCGCGATCTGACGCGTCGATGACTTCCAGCGCCCGCCTGGCCTGCTCCTCCGTCCGCTGCGCCGAGGCCTGTTCCTGTTCAAGCCGCACCATCTCGGTACGGCAACGTTCACGCTCGCTCTCGAGGGCCGGCACATCCAGCCCCGCAAGGCGCGCCCGCAACTCACCTTCCGACTGAGGCGAAGCATGGGCCAGTTGCTGGCGCAGGAGCGCGAGTGATTTCCGCACCTCACGTTTCTTCGCCGCCTGTTCTTCCAATTCCGGCAACTGGTCGATCGTCGCCCCCTTCGCGCGCGTGCAGAGTCCGGCCAGCACGGCGGCCTTCGTGACCTGTGCGGCCGCGGCCTGTCGCTTCTTCTCCTGAGCCTTCGTGCGGTCGCGAATGAGCGCATGCCCTTCTTGCTGATGTTGCCTAGAAACAGCCAACCGTTTGCGCAGACGATCCGCAAAATCATCCAGCACCGTGGGAACAGCTTCACCGAGTAATTCGGCCACCTGTGCGCCTTGCGTAATGAGGTCATCGACCACGGCCTGTAGTTGCGCCTTTCGTTGTTGCGCCTCCGCTAAGGCCGACGCCTGTCGTGCCAGCCCATCGAGTTCATCGAGCCGCGACTTGAGCGCCTCCGGCGGTGCCTCACCCGACAAGAACAGTCTGGTATGCCAGGCCTGCAGCGCGTCCAGATGGCGGCGACGTTCGGCCTCGGTCTCGCTCACCTGACGACCGACCTTCTCCCGCTCGATCCGCTGGCTATGAGCCGTCTTGAGACGAGCCTGCTGCTCGGCCTCCGCTTCGGTCGCCGATTGTTCCCAACGCACGGCCTGTTCGATCAGCGCGGAGAGTTGTTCCGTCTCTCCAGCCTGAGTCGTGGCGAGAGAACAGCCGACGGTACGCAACCCATCCGCAATCGCTCCGACGGAGCCTGCGGCATCGGCCAGCAACCGGTCGCGGTCGGCACGCAGGGCCGTCACACGCTCAACCAGCTGCAGCGCCTCATGCCGGCGCCCCTGCCATTCACGCAACGTCTCGGGATCCAGGTCCGGCAACCCGGCTTGCGTCAGGCGCTGCCGCCAGGCTCCTTGCAACCCGTCACGTTTCACGCGCAGCGCAGCCATCTCACCGGCCAGTTCCTTGCGGCGCAATTCCATCTGCTCGATGCGCACTGAGCACTCTTCCAATCCGGCCGCGCGTTTGGTGTCGGCGCGAAGCAGGTCCGCCTGACGATCGGCTTCGCCCACTGCCGCTTCAAACGTCTCCGGCAAGGCCTTCGCGGCGTCGAACCCCAGCGCCAGCTGATCCGTCCCGCCGGTCCTATCGATGTAGATGCGACGAATCGCCGTCCATTCCTCGGAACGTTTGGCGCGGGCTTGGCGCAACGTCTCCGCCGTCACCACCTCACCTTCCGCAGCGAGCTGCCGTTGCCGCAGCCGTTGCCCGTCGAGGTCGCGACCGACCAGTTCGGATTCGTCACGCCACTTGGTGAGCTGTACCTCAATATCCGTCAGATCCTGTTTCGCCTGCGCGATCTGAGCCTCTAAAAGCGGTTGGCTGCGACGCAACGCCTGCTCCGATTCGAGACCGAGTTCGGAGAGCGCCAGGGTGAGCTGGCCCTCCAGTTCACGAAGCCGGCGATCCAGTTCGCTCTTCTGCCTGACCACATCACCCTGTGCCTGCCCCGCTCGTAGTGCCGCCGTTAGCGCCTGCCTGTGCAGTGGATCCGGCACTGTATCGGGCAGCGCGCCGGCCGGTTGCAAGGCGGCATCCAATGCTTCTGCACGCTCACGATAGCCGTCAAGCCGCTCGCCCAATCGACTCACCTCGGCCAGGTGCCCCTCCAACGCCACACGGTCGGCGGCGGAAGGCACGGCCGCTAGAATGGTCCGCCGATCCACACCTGGCGCCAGCCTTTCCACGACCAACTCCAGCTCACCCTCGATCTTCGCAATGAGGCTATTTTGCTGATGGATTTCATGGCGGTTTCTGGCCGCGGCTTCCACGCCCGCGATCAGGCGCTCGACCGCGTCGGCATGGTCGAGCAACAACGGTTCGATGACGAGTCCATCCAGCGCGGCGGCGCAACGCGCGAGCTCCTCTTCGGCTTCTCGAAGATCTACCTGCGCGCGCTGCAACGCCTGCTCTGCGGCCAGCCGTTCCTCACGTTGCTGCTCGGACAGATCGGGAACCGCCGCATAGGACTGGAGCGCGCCAGCCAGGCGATCATGCTCACGCAACAACGGTTCAACCGTGCGCAGTTCGGTCAATTCGTTCTCCTGCCGACGCAACGTTTCCAAGGCCTTGGTGAGGTCGTCGAGAGCCGCCTTGGCGGTTTCATGCGCGCGATTCAACGCCTGCCACTCAGCCGGTTTGGTCTGCGCTTCGCGCCAGGCTTTCCGCTGCTCGTCGAGCTGACGGCGCGCCTCGTTGATCACGGCATTCTGCGCCCGACCGTGCTGGCTATAGAGTTTCTTGGCATCGACATCCAGGGCCGCCAGCAACGCTACGATACCGCCGGTGCCGGCGCTCGCCTCGAACAACGCCGAGCCCAGATCGCCTTCGCCGCTCAGCAGAACGGCCCCGCCCTCGCGAAGCCGGGCATGATTCAACCCGAACATGGCTTCGAATTCCTGGCGCTCTAACCCGCCGGTTAGTTCCCGTTCCAACCGGCTGTCCACAGCAAAACCAGGATCCGTCTGTTCCGTGCGGACATCGAGTCCAGAGAGGGTCGTCCCCCTGCCCTTGCGTCTGATGAGTCCGACCGGTCGGCCCGCCTGGTCGATGAACACACCACCGATCCGCAAGTCGCCGGCCGGGTGGACGAAGTCGTCCGGGCTACGCAGTGGAATGCCGAAACGGAGATCCGTCATAGCGCGTAGGGCCGACGACTTGCCTGCCTCGTTCGGTCCGTAGATCAGATGCAAATTGCTTGAGCCGGCGGAAAAATCCAACGTCTTATTGGTGAAAGGCCCGAAGGCGAGCAGCAACAGGCGCGCGAGTTTCATGCCTCTTCTCCGGAGGCGGACAGGCGTGCCAGAACCGTGGCTTCCGCATCCATCAGAAGACTGCGCAGTTCGGCAGGATCGTCCAGACGCGGCACATCACCGGCCGTGACTTCTGCAGGCATGGCACCGAGGAGATCTCCCAGTTCGACCTGTGCCCGACGCATCAGTTCCTGGTTGTCGCCCGCAATCGTATCGACCAGACGGACCAACTCTCCCACCGCATCCTGGCGCTGCGCAGCCTGGGCTCGATCCAGCGGGGTGGAAAGATCCAGCCGCACCTGCTCGATCCAGATCTCCGCCGTGCCGATGTCCTGCGCCGCCGCATGCATTGCCGCCGCGAGCGTGCCCGGCTGTGCCGCCTCCAACCGGTGCAACTCGGTCGATCCCGTCAGCGTCACGCGCACCGCATGCAGCCGGTCCGCCGTCCCGGCCAGCACCGGTTCCAGTGCGCGAGCGAAAGCCTCGTTGAGCGATTCCAAGCGGTCCACGCCATCGAGCGGCACGGAGAGCTGACTCCAACGAACCACATCCAGCGCGATAAACTCGGCCTCGACCCGTCCCGCTTCCACCGTGACCAATTCGCACCCCTTCGCGCCCGTTTCCTTCGCATGACGGCCCTGCAGGTTGCCGCAAAACACGATGCGCGGCCGTTCGTTCAGCACCTCACGCGCGTGCACATGGCCCAGCGCCCAGTAGTCGTATCCCTTAGCAACCAGCGTCGGCAGGTCGGTGGGCGCATAGGTATCGTGGCCAGCACGCCCCGTCAGACTCGTGTGCAGCAGACCGATATTAAAAAACCCGGGTACCGGCGGCGGGTAAGACGGAACCAGGTCTTCATTTACCTCGCGCTCAGGAAAGCTGCGGCCATGGATCGCCACGGAGAGATCATCCAGCTTGACCGTCTGAGCTGCGCGGCTCGAAAAGACCATCACGTTCGACGGCAGGGTCAACTGGCGCGAAATCACTCCCTGCGCATCGTGATTTCCCTGCACGATGAAGCAGCGGATGCCGGCGCGCTCCAATCGCACCATCTGAGCGCGAAAAAAGAGGCCGGTGTGAAAATCCTGCCAGTCCCGGTCGTAGATATCGCCTGCGAGCAGGAGGAAATCCACCCGCTCGGCCAACGCCCGGTCTACCAACCGCTCCAGCGCACTGCGAGTCGCGCTACGCAACCGCTCAACCGGCGCACCGTCATACCGGTCCAAGCCGCGTAAGGGACTATCGATGTGAAGGTCGGAGGCGTGGATGAAGCGCATGAGGAATCAGGTCCCGAGGTTTCATTGAGAAGCGACGATCAAAACGGCTTATGGCCAAGACAATTCCAATCAATAGACGATCCCTCATATACCACATCATCTCCATCGTCGCACTTGAGTCGTATAGGTCACGAATGCCTGGCCGAATAGGCGGATGAGCGCCCTTTCCTCCGGTTCGATTTGGAAACGATGCATAGAGAGGACGAAGCCGCGACGAACCAGAAACGCCGGCGCGTTCGAGAAGACTATGCCCCAGCCGAGCAAGATCCACAAGAAGCCCAGAGACATCGCCTGCACACATGGCCCTGCCTGTAGAATTCTGTGACCCCGCCCGTCACAATCCGGCGGGCGGGGCACAACTGCCTACCGACCGGCGGATTGCTTGCGGCAACCACATTGGCAATTGGTTTGCTCGCAGCGACAGGCGTTTGCCTGGCATCCGCAAGAACAGGATGCGCATTCGCACGTTCCGCAACAGCTTGTCTTGGCAATCTTCTGCGCGGTGGTTTTTTTCACTTCGGCCATGGTGAGTCTCCTTTGAGATGCCGACGCGTGATTGCGTCGTCACAAAGGCTGACGGAGGGCCCCCGGAAACCTTACAGTTCCGCACACAGTTTGGTAAGCTGCTCCCATGAACCTCGAATCCAACCCCTCGACAGCACTTTCGCCGGAGGCCATCGCGCAACTGGTGAAAGGACACCGTGAGTTCCTGGCCTTCCTGGAACGGCGCGTGGAATCTCGCGCCGTGGCAGAAGATATTTTGCAAGCGGCCTTTACCCGTGGATTGGAGCGCGGGGGCGACGTGAAGGACGAAAAGGTCGTCGCCTGGTTCTATCGGGTACTCCGCAACGCCGTGATCGATCACTACCGGCAGCGGTCCACCGCCGCGCGAGCCATGGAAGCCTGGGGGCGTGAATTTCCGGATGTGCAGGAGCCTGAAGCGGAGCTACGACAGGAGATCTGCCGATGCGTCTCAGGCCTGTTGGAAACGCTCAAGCCGGAATATCGCGAAGCCCTGCGTATCGTGGATCTGGAGGAAGGCAAACTGAAAGATCTTGCTCAGCAGTCAGGCATCACCGCCGAAAATGCGGCGGTTCGCGTGCATCGAGCCAGGGCCGCGCTGCGTCGCCGGATCGAACAGGCCTGCGGCACCTGTTCCGTCCATGGTTGTCTGGATTGTTCCTGTGAGTCATCCGGCGGGGAGCCGTGCGGGGCATAGATCAGCCAGTCGATTCCAGGGAACCTGAGCGTCGTGCGAAGTCCCCTTGGGATTCTACCCCCTGCTCCTGACGCCAGACGCTATCAGCCCTAAGCGCGCCCTTCTACTCAGGCTCTGTCTTGCAATTCCCAAGACCAGCCCCGTATGCTTTCGAACTCTGAGAGGATTTCATGTCCGACACAACGACAAGTCTCTCCAATCTCACGCTGGCGGAACTCAAGAACCTGGTCGAAGGCATCGTTGACGACCGGCTGCGCGTGCTGCTGGGCGACCCGGATCTCGGCGCGCCCCTCGGCGAGTCGGTTCGCGATCGCCTGAAGCAATCCCTGGCTTCGACGGAACGCATCACCGGTGACGAAGTGGCCGACAAGCTCGGCCTGCGGTGGTAACATGCCCTGGTTTCGCTTAGCCTTCCGGCCCGATGTCATTACCGACCTGCTCGTGGCGGATCCTGCCATGGCTCAACGTCTGTTCGACAAGACGAAGTGGCTGGCCTCCAACGTCGATAATCTGCGCCATGAGCCGGTCGCAGCCGACCTGCCCGGAATCCACAAATATGCGGTGGGCGACTGGCGGATTTTTTATTCGATCGATCGGACCGAACAACTCGTGGACATTCACCACATCCACCACGCCGCCCCGACCCAACGGACCAGACCAGCCTGACTACCATGAATCTCACCTGGACCGCCATCGAACGGTTACGCAAGCTGATCGAGGAACATCCGGACGATCCGGTCGTACGGATTACGTTGCGCGACGTGGATGCGCAACGCCTGTCCCTCTCGATTACTCTGGAACCTGCACCGCAGGAAGAGGATGAGGTGCAGCACATTGAAGGCCTCACCGTGGCGCTGGATCGGGCGAGCGTGCACCGCACGAACGGAATGACCGTGGACTTCCAGACGGATAAGGGATTCACCTTCGTCCATCCGCCGGCGGAAGAATTAGGGCTTATTATGCCCAGCAGCAACTGAAGTCCGGTGAAACGTATCGTGTGCGGAGATGATCACGAACTGCGCAACAGGATCACCAACGAACGTGATGAGCCCCGCGTCACGGTCCCGGGTGACCGTTTTACGTTTCACATCTCACGTTTCACGCCCGCTTACGATTTCATCCGGGGGAAGACGCTGCCGAAATGCATGGAGAAGGCGCCGCGGGCCACATCGGCGACGTAGCGTTCGAGGGCTTCGGTGATCACGGGAAAGGCCAGATCATCCCAGGGAATGTCCTCCAGCGAGAACAGTTGCACATCGAGACTCTCCGTGCCGGGTTTGAAGTCCCGGGTGCGCATGGAGCCGCGAAAGATCATGTGGACCTGGCTGATACGGGGCAGACTCAACACGGCATACAGGGAGGTAATCTCGACGTCGGCATGCGCCTCTTCAAAGGTTTCACGGATCGCGGCCTGCTCAGTGCTCTCCCCGATCTCCATGAAGCCGGCGGGAAACGTCCAATGGCCGGTGCGCGGCTCGATGGCCCGGCGACACAACAGAATCTTATCTTCCCACTCGGGAATGCAGCCCGCGACGATTTTCGGATTGATGTAATGGACGACCTGGCAGGTATCGCACACAAACCGCGGCAGGTTGTCGCCGGGAGGAATTTTTTTCGACAGCCCGGCCCCGCACTCGCTGCAGAACTTCATGACGGCCCCCGATCACGACAACAGAAAGACAGAAATGGATAGCACAAACCACGCCTTCTTTGCACCCTGCCCTCGCGGACTCGAAGCGGTCCTGGCCGATGAACTCACCGACCTGGGCGCCGCCGACGTCACGCTCACGGCCGGTGGAGTCGCCTTCCATGGCACCCTTGCCCTCTGCTATCGCGTAAATCTGCAGAGCCGCATCGCCAGCCGCATTCTCCTGCGTATTGCCGACGGTTCCTATCGCGACGAACACGATGTCTACGACGCGGCGCACGCCATCCGCTGGCAGGATTGGTTCACGCCGCAACAGCGCATCAAGGTAAAGGTGAGCGCGCACCACTGTCCGCTGAAGAGCCTGGATTTCGTGACCCTGCGCGTGAAGGATGCCGTCTGCGATCGCTTTCAATTTGCGAGGGGCAAACGCCCGACGGTGGATACCCATGCGCCGGACATCCTGATCGCAGTGTATTTGGATGCCTCGACCTGCACCTTCTATCTGGACACCTCGGGCGAGCCACTATTCAAACGGGGTTGGAGGAAGTCGGCGGGCGAAGCGCCGATCAGGGAAAATCTCGCAGCGGGGATCCTGCGGCTTTCGAAGTGGACCGGGGACACGGTGCTCTACGATCCCATGTGCGGAAGCGGCACATTCGTCATCGAGGCCGCCTTAATGGCCCGTCGTGTCGCGCCGGGAATCGGCCGGCATTTCGCCTTCGAAAAACTGCTGTCATTCGATACCCGCCGATTGAACGACCTGCGCACAGAACTCAAGGCGATGGAAATCCCCATCAAGCCGGGCCTGATCCACGCGGCCGACGACAATGCGCACGCGATGACATCGATCAAGGCCAACCTGACCATCGCCGGGAGCGGCGATGCGGTCACCCTTCAACAGGGCGATGTTCTGCAACTCCCCGCTCCGGCTGAAAGCGGACTCCTTGTCACGAACCCGCCCTACGGGCACCGCATGGGAGAGGCGGAAAGCCTGCGCACGTTTTATCCGCAATTCGGCGATCACCTGAAGAAGCATTTTTGCGGCTGGACCGTGCAGATCTTCACCGCCGACTTGAAACTCCCCGGCCAGTTGCGGCTGGCCCCTTCCCGCCGGGTCCCCCTCTTCAACGGGGCGATCGAATGCCGTCTCTTCGAGTTTCGCATGGTCGCCGGCAGCCTCCGGAAGAAGAAAGCGAATGGTGACTAGCTTCTAAGCGCGAATGGCTTATGGCCAATTGCGTGGGGCAAGAGGGCAAGTAGTGAAGCGTCCCTGGTCCGCCGCCACATGTCTCATTCCTGCTCCCAGCCATAGGCACTACGCCGTCAGCGCTGTGGGCTCCTGCCTCCTCGCCGCTTGACAGCGTCGCGAAAGACTCCTATTTTCAGCCTATGAACGCCTCCCACGCGCCGCTTGAACAGCTGCAGCCGGAACAAGATCTTTCCCTTTCGCGCCTGATCGTCGTCTCGAATCGTGAACCATACGAACACCGGCTGGTTAAAAATCATCTGATCTGGGAACGCACGTCCGGCGGCCTCATCTCGGCGCTCGATCCGGTCATGCGGCGGCTCGGCGGCACCTGGATTGCCTGGGGCAGCGGCAAAGCGGATCGGAATGTGGTGGACCAGGACATGGTCGTCGAAGTGCCTCCTGACGCCCCGACCTACCAGTTGCGCCGCGTGTGGCTGGATCCGACTGAGATCAAGGGCGGTTATCAGGGCTATGCCAATCAGGTGCTCTGGCCCCTGTGCCACCTCACGCTGGATCGCGTGGCCTATCGCAAAGCCTTTTGGCATGCGTACCAAGCCATGAATGCGCGCTTCGCGGCAGCTGTCCTCGGTGCATTACGCGGGAAGTCCGGGTTCGTGTGGGTGCACGACTTTCACCTGGCCCTGGTACCCGGCCTCGTCAAAGCCGCGTTGCCGGCCCAGCCGGTGGCAGTCTTCTGGCACACGCCCTGGCCCGGTCCTGATGCGTTTCGCATTCTCCCGGAACGTCGCGAACTGCTCGAATCCCTGCTGGCGAGCGATCTGCTGATGTTCCAGACCCACAACTTTCTCCATTGTTTTGTCGAATGCGCCAAGGAGTTCCTGGGCGTCGACGTCCGGAGCGATGACCATCACATCGAATATAACGGCCATACGACGCGACTCGTGGCCCGCCCGATCAGTGTGAGTTTCCAAGCCTGGTCGGAACGCGCCCGAACGTCGCAGGTCACACGCGCCATGGACGTGTTGCGTAACCTGCATGTCTTTCAGCCCGAGGTCCGCATCGGTCTCGGCGTCGACCGGCTCGACTACACCAAAGGGCTTCTCAAACGATTCTGGGCCATCGATGCCTTCTTCGAGCAGTACCCTCAGTATCGGGGCCGGTTCACCTTTGTGCAGGTGGCCGTGCCGACCAGGGGCGATGTCGAGGCCTATCGCAGTTATCGGGAACTCATCCGCGAAACCGTGAATGACATCAATATGCGGTATGGCAGCATCTCCAACGCAGGCAGTCCTCAGGCTTCGCGCTGGCGACCGATCGAATTCCGGGAAGGCCGCATCGGCATGGACACCCTCGCGGCCTATTACCGGATGGCGGACCTGGCGCTGGTGAGTTCCGTATACGACGGCATGAACCTGGTCGCCAAAGAGTATGTCGCCAGCCAGGTCGACGAGAAAGGCGTGCTGCTGGTGAGCCACATGGCCGGCGCAGCCGAGGAAATGACCGATGCCCTGGTCATCAATCCCTACGACCTTGAGGGTGTCGCCGACGCCATTCGCCAGGCCATCGAAATGCCCCTGGAGGAACGCCGTGAGCGTATGCATCGCATGCGGACTTACCTTGAAGCCCATGACATCCGGGCCTGGTCGGACGACTGCTTGCGCGATGCAGGAATTCTCCCACCCGATGATCGCCCCACGCTTGAATAACCGGCGCCGACACCAATGCGCTTGTGGAGCGGGCCCGTGATCGACACTGCCTCAGTTCCACAGGTCAGCGCATCGTCGCCCGGCCACCCACGGCGCCCGGACCGGCACCGGGCAGACAGCGACCGCTTCCGCTTCCCGGGCCGACTGCTGAACCTGCTCCTCACCGTGAGCCTCTGCCTGGCCGTCGGCGGCTGTGCCAAATTCACGCAGCTGTTTGCCGTCACCCACCCCTCAGACCAACCGGTGGATCGACAACAGCAAGCGATCGTCACCAGGCTGAAAGCCATCGTCGAGCCGGACCTCCAGGACAATCTCAATACGGCGCTCCCGGCGGTTCGGAAGAGCCTGGCCGATCAGACACATAAGATTGCGAAGTTCAAACGCAACCTGGTCCTGCGGACGCTGGCCGATCCCTGGGACGGCCTGGCAGCCGCCGAACAGGCCGGACTATTGGCGGCGACTGCGGCCGAATCGGGCGTCGAAGGACTACCGGCCGTAATCGATATCCTCGAAGGCGGCATGGATCGTACCGGCGCCTCCTTTGCGCCGCTGACCTTTCCGGTCACGCTCGCCACGGAAGATCTCCTGACTTTTCTCACCGACGTACTCGAGCAGGCCTATCAGGACCGCGAACAGGCGCTCCGCCATCTCTCGCCGCAGGACCGGGAGTTCTTGTTCACGCAGGCTCGCCCGCTGGTGGAACATTTCATGCCTCAGGTCGCCCCGCCCGCGCAACTTTCCGACGCCGAAGCCGCGGCCAGATACGCGACCCTGCTCATGCAGCAGGTGGATTACGCCTCGCTCATCAGCGCCGCGCAACGGCTGGCGCGGCTCGGCAACCGGAAATTCCTACAGCAACTCGATATCGCGTTGCACAACCGCAAACCGATCGGCCAGACCGTGCCCGGCATCACCGGAGAGCTGCTCCTAGCTCAACAGACGTCGTACGGGCTGGTGGTGGTGGGAGGCCACGGCCCGAACACCTATGACCTCGAAAAGGGCGCCGCGCTGATCATCGACCTGGGCGGCAACGACACGTATCGTGGAACGATCGGAGCGAGCCCGAACAGCGATCTGGGCAACAGTGTCGTCATCGATCTGAGCGGCAACGATACCTATCAGTCGGCCCCACTGGGCCTGGCCGCCGGGCGCGCAGGAATCGGCATCGTGATCGATCATAGCGGCGACGATACCTATCGGCTGGCACCCGGCTCCGGCGGGGTCGGCCTCGCGGGCCTCGGCATCCTGTATGATGGAGAAGGACAGGACATCTACGAAGGAAACCGGTTCACCCAAGGGGCGGCCTTCGGCGGGGTCGGCTTACTGGTGGATCGCGCAGGAGACGACCGGTATTCCAGCTTCGGCTACGCGCTGGGCTTCGGCGCGCCGTTGGGTGTCGGCGCGTTGATCGATGTATCCGGGAACGATTCCTACGAATGCGGCGGACGGTATGCCAGCGCGTACAATGAAACCGACGCGCCGAATGCGCATCCGCAGGACCCTGCGTATCAATACGATTGTTTCGGGCTTGGAACGGGATCGGGGCTTCGTGTCTTCAGCAAACAAGCGGCCCACCGCGCGCTCAGTCTCGCCGGGGGGTGGGGACTCTTCATCGATCTCGATGGTCGCGACCGTTATCGGAGTGCGAACTTCTCCCAAGGACACGGGTATTTTTTCGGTCTCGGCGTGAAGTTGGATCTGAGCGGTGACGACGAACACCAGGCCGCACGGTATGGTCATGGCACCGCCGCGCACTTCGGCGTGGGCCTGAACATCGATTATCAGGGCAAGGACCGGTACGGCTCCAAAGGTCCCTTTTATAACGGCGGCGCAGCCTGGGACGGCAGTGTCGCCCTCGCCGTAGATGGCGGGACGGACAGCGACTTTTACGATCTCCCCGCCTCGACCGGTTTGGGAATGGGTGACCTCGGGGGATGGGGGTTGTTCATCGAAGAAGGCGGCGCAGATCAATATGCTGTGAGCCGTGGGCTCGGACAAGGCGCTGAATACAGCATCGGCGCTTTTTTCGACCTGGAGGGAAGAGACGATTATTCCTCCGTTCCCCCGCCCGCCAAAGGGACGCGTCCAGAACGGCTTAACGGGAAAACGTTTATTGAAAACGCGGGCAGCCTCTTCATAGACCGATAGCAGAATGGTGGGGAGCAGGAGCTTATAGCGAATAGCTAATAGCTCTCTCATTCCGGTCGCCGCGCCTCCGCTTGGCTATACGCTATTAGCCATTTGCTCTCCTCTCGAAGCCCGGCTTGACTCCCCCTCTCTTGTGGCTATCTTAACCGGTAAGAACGAGCCTGACCGTGCCTTCTGTACCCGACACGTCGCTCTACCCGATGACCATCCGAGCACAGCGGAGGATAAAATGAACGAATCGAATGCCCCGATACTCACGCATCTGCCCGTGCTGCCCTTGAAGCGGACGGTGTTGTTCCCCGGCACGATGATGCCCCTGACCGTCGGCCGGGACCGTTCCATCGCTGCGGTCGAGGCGGCGTTGAAGACCGAAGACAAAACGCTCCTGGTCGTGGCCCAGCGAGATGCGCAAACCGATCAGCCTACGCTGGAAGACCTCTACCCCATCGGCACCAAGGCCGTGATCAAGCAGACGGCTCGAACGCCGGAAGGGCACTACAACATTTTAATCCAGGGGCTGGAGCGGTTCGTGCTGCTGAAGCTCGACCAGCTGGATCCGTATCTCCAGGCCCGTGTGAAACAGCTTGCGCCGCCGAGTGAGCAGAGCACGGAAGTCGAAGCCCTGCATCGGGCTATTCTGGACATCATCACCGAATTGCCGAAACTGATCCAGACTCCCGGCGTGCATGAAGCGGTCGCCGCCCTGGGCACGGAAGAAGATCCCGTGGTCCTGGCCTATCGCATCGCATCCTTGCTGAATCTCACCTTGGACGGCGAGCAGCAATTGCTGGCGGCGCCTACCCGGGTCGATCTCTTGCGCGGGCTCTATGCGGCGCTGTCGCGGGAAGTCCAGATTCTCCAGTTGCGCGACAAGATCACCAGCGAAGCCAGGGAAAAACTAGGTAAGACACAGAGGGAATATCTCCTCCGCGAGCAGCTCAAGACGATTCAACAGGAGCTGGGAGAAGGGAACGGGGAAGAAGATGAAGTCGGCGCGCTGAGAACCAAGATTCAGGAAGCCGATCTCCCAGAACATGTCCGCAAAGAGACGGACCGTGAGCTGGCGCGCCTCGCCAAGACGCCGAGCGCGTCGCCCGAGCATCAGGTGATCCGGAGCTATTTGGAACTGGTGCTCGAGCTGCCGTGGAAGAAGTCCTCGGAGGAAGGACTCGATCTCGCCCATGTCCGTCAGGTGTTGAATGAGGATCACTACGGCATCAAGGAAGTGAAGGAACGCATCGTGGAGCATCTGGCGGTCTTGAAGTTGAACCCGTCCGCCAAGGCGCCGATCCTCTGCCTCGTCGGCCCTCCCGGTGTGGGAAAAACCAGTTTGGGGCAGTCCATCGCCAAGTCCATGGGGCGCACGTTCGAGCGTTTCAGTCTCGGCGGATTGCATGACGAAGGCGAATTGCGCGGCCACCGCCGTACCTATGTCGGGGCTCTTCCCGGCCGGATCATTCAGGCAGTGCGGCGAGCCGGCGTGAACAATCCGGTCATCATGCTGGACGAAGTGGATAAACTCGGACGCGATTTCCGCGGGGATCCCGCGGCGGCCTTGCTGGAGATTCTGGACCCGGCGCAGAACCATACTTTCCGGGACCACTATCTCGATCTGCCGTTCGATCTGTCGAAAGTGTTTTTCATTACGACGGCGAACACGCTGGAGACGCTCTCGCAACCTCTGCTCGACCGTATGGAAATCATCCGGTTGAACGGGTACAGCGAGCGGGAGAAACGGGAAATCGCCCTGCGGTACCTCTGGCCGAGACGGTTGAAGGAGGCCGGCCTGCGAGCCGAAGAAGTGAATCTTCCCGACGCCGTGCTGGACCATATCATCGGCCGCTATACCAGAGAATCGGGCGTACGGCAGCTGGAACAGATGTTGGGCCGCATTACGAGAAAGGTCGCCGTGACCTTCGCGGATCGGCCGGCCGATGCTCCGGCGAGCCCCGTGGACATCACGCAGCCGCTTCTGGACGAGTGGCTCGGACAGGAACGATTCCAGCCGGAAGAGGCGCGAAAGAATCTGCCGGCCGGAGTCGCCACCGGTCTGGCCTGGACTCCGACAGGCGGCGACGTGCTCTATATCGAGACGACCCTCCTGCCCGGCAGTCACGAGCTGACGCTGACGGGACAGTTAGGCGATGTCATGCAGGAGTCGGCACGCGCGGCGCGCAGCTACCTCTGGTCGCATGCCGAGAGCATGGGGCTGGACATCTCGCGCTTCAAACGCAACGGGGTACACATCCACGTGCCGTCGGGTGCGATTCCCAAAGACGGGCCCTCGGCCGGAATCACCATGGCGACCGCGCTGGCTTCGGCCTATGTCGGCAAGCCGGTACGCAGCGACACGGCGATGACCGGAGAGATCAGCCTGACCGGGTTGGTGCTGCCGGTCGGCGGGATCAAGGAAAAAGTCCTGGCTGCGCATCGTGCCGGCATCCGGCGGATCATCCTGCCGAAGGCCAACGAGAAGGACCTGAAAGAAGTCCCGCAGGAAGTGCGCGATGAACTCACGGTCATTCCAGTGGAACGGATCGAGGAGGTGCTCCCGGCGGCGTTCAATCAGGATACGGCGTCCTCACCCGAACGCGGCGAACCGTTGGCGAGCGCGACCGCCTCGTAAGCTATGGGGCCCCGGCGAACAGCCGGGGCCCTTCACTTCGGGCTCCCGGTACATCCACTCGCCTTGCCCTTCCGTAATCACTTATGTCAGGATTAATTGTCTGTTCGACCTGTGCGCAGGTCCTGCCACGAGGTGAAGGAGATCGCCCATGCCGCCCAAAATTGAAATCGGGGACATCATAAAAGTGACCAAGACCGACGACGAATGGAAGAAACTGCTCTCGCCCGCGGCCTATCAGGTCCTGCGGCATGAAGATACGGAACGGGCCTTTACCAGTCCGCTCCACGAAAATCACCAGACGGGCACCTATTATTGCGCAGGCTGTGACCTGCCCGCCTATTCCTCGGAACATAAGTTCGATAGCGGCACCGGCTGGCCAAGCTTCTGGCAACCGATCGACCCCAAGGTGGTGGAGAAACGTACGGACTCCAGATTTTTCATGACGCGGGTGGAAGTTCACTGCGCCCGCTGTGGCGGCCACCAAGGACATGTCTTCGATGACGGTCCCAGACCTACCGGCCTCCGCTACTGCATCAACGGCGTTTCACTGAAGTTCGTTCCGGCCTGATTGCGATGTCCTATGTCGGCCCGGCACAGGACGCAGGCCGATCATTACGACGGCCACCGCTTCACCACTGTAGCCTGGCGACGCACCTTGCAATTTGTCGCTGAACCCTCCTAGACTGCGCATGCCATGGCGTACTGCTCTTTGATACGACCGCTCCTGGGCCTCCTCGTGGCCGGGACTGCAGTGCTCGGTTGTTCACAATCCTCCGACGTGATCTCATCTAGTCTCAATGCCTGCTTGATCGTCACAGAGGCCGAAGTCGAATTGGCTATCGGCACCCCCGTGACGCCGGGCCTGCGCCAGAATGATCGCCAATGCCTGTACCAGGCGAAGCGTAATCCCCAGGAAACCGTGACGGTGGAACTGAACCCCGGTCCTGACGGGGACACAAAAACTCTGTTTCACGATCAGCGTTCAAAGGCCGGTCACCAACCGGTTCCAGGAGTCGGCGACGGCGCCTTCACCCTGCGGTCGCCTATCGGCGGGATTCAGCTGACGTTTCTGAAAGCCGATGCGCTGGTCACCCTGTCGCTCTCGTCCTCGAAACAACCCAACGCGCAGGCGGCCGTGACCAACCTCGCCAAGGTCGCCGCGACGAGACTCGGCGGACCCCTTCGCACCGGTCCGGCGGCGTCAACCGAGCCAGGGTTGACCGCCACTCCTTCCCAATGGGCCGGTGATTGGTATGGTTGCCCACCCGTCGGATTGATGTATGGCAAAGGCCATCTTGCGCTGAGCGAGGGCGGCACCTGGTCCCTCACGACTGCCGTATTGATGCCGGGCACCGTGACCGCAGACCGGGGACGCTGGCAGGCGGAATCCTATCAAGAGATCCTGCACGGAACCTATCAAGTGGCCGGGAGCGACCGCTTCTCAACCACCGGCATTCTGAGTGTCACCTGGGACAAACTCGCCAAGAATCAGGGGCCGAACAAGTTCGACCCGCTGCTCTGGCAATCATTTGCGGCCGTCCCGCGCAAGGTCGCCGTCAAGCGGTTGCCGCCGGTCGAGCCCTCCCTCGTAGGCACATGGGAAGGCTCCGCCAAGTTCGTCGATCGACAGGAAGAATTCGTCTGGACTATTACGGCGGCGAACGTCTCGGAGTTCTACAGGGCGACCTCGCAGTCGGGTCGCGTCGAGAAGGAGCAGGACCGGTTTCGCTTGATCGTCCCCCAAAGCAAGACGCCACCCATGTTTGTACGGGTGTTGGCGCAGGACAAGCTGGAGCTGACCGACAACAGCGGCACGGTTTCGCAATGGAACCGGAATGAGAAACTGCTTCCACGTTGTTGATCGCACGATTGACCTCACCAGCGACGCCCGCTCGCGCCCCTCGGCTTGACGCGTTTTTCTCTGCTCGTTAGACTGTCTGTATGACACGCCTCCTCATTGCGACGCTGCTCTGCGTTGCACCGCTGCTCCTGGCCCAGGAGGGTCATGCAGCGCCCCGCGACGTACCACGCCCCCTCGAAGCGGTCGAATCATTCGAGGGGACAACTCCTGACAGCCTGCTGCGCGGCCTTTACGACCAGGCTCTCGGCGCCTTACAGGAATACATCGAGATCGAAGGAAGCCTACCGGAAGATGGTGAGACACAGGCACGAGGGGGAGAGTTTCGGCTCAAAGTCTTTCCTCAGGGGAAATCCCGTTCGCAGGAATATCTGAGCGCCGAGGGATCGTTCCGCCTTTCGCCCGACCCCGGGCAGCAGGAGTTTTCCCTCCGTTTCAAATCCTTCAAGCGCCCGTCGGCGCCTCAAACGAACGGCGACATCATTTAGCCCGCGGCGTTCTGCCTTCATCCAGAAGCCATACGCTCTTCTTTCCCGCCATCAGCTATCAGCTCGGATGCCTGCTGAAATGCGCCTCACGATGCACGCTTCACGGATGCCGAGAATGCCGTCGGCAGACCAGGTCCACAGCCGGCTAGAAGGTAAAGCCGATGCCGCCGGAGATAATGTGTGCTCGATAGTTCATGGTGAATGACGGACCGCGCGCACCGCTCGCGACTTCACTCTCCCACTGATAATTCGCCACAAAATATTTGTATTCCGTAAAGAGGAACATGCGTTCAGTGACGTTGGCGCGCACCCCGCCGAGAAACTGATAGGCGAAGGCGCCGTCGGCGGCATTCTCATGCACCGTGCCGATAGTGCTGTGCTGGAGATTCAAATCCCGCGCAAACCCTCCGGACAACCCTGCACCGATGCCGATATACGGTTGAACCGTCTCGCCGGGGTACCGCAGCAAGACATTCGCCATGACGTTGATGGACTGGAGACGGAAATTCGCGCTCCTCGTCACACCGCCGGTCGTGGCCGAAGGCGCATTGACCTTGCCATCGAGTCCGGACAGGTCCGCCTCCAATCCGACGAACCGGCCGGCAAACGCGGGAAATATTCCGACTTTCAACCCGCCTCCCAACCCGCCCTGCACGTCGGTATTCGCGAAGGGATCCTCCTGCAGCCTCACCGGACGATTCAGCGGCCGGCTTCCCTGGAGATAGACACTGACATAGAACTCGGTTTTCTCCCCGGCCTGTGTGGCCTCGGGAGATGTTGCCAGAGCCTTGGCTGCGCCGGGAGCCGGTTCCGCTGCCGACGCAACGGCATGATGTGTCTCGAACAACGAACAGCTTAATATGAACGCGGCGAGGAACCATTGCGCTGATTTCATGGGTCACTCCTGTGGGCTAAACGGCCTAGCAGAACTACTCAGCTCTGCAATAGGCCACTCATACCACGGGGACTCTTGACGACAAACTGATTCGGCAGTTTCTGCAGTGAGGTGGGAACGCGTGAGCCAACCGGTTACGTACCGGGATACGCTCGATGATCGGCGGAAGGCGGATCGAACCAGGCGCTATTTCCCGGAGAGAAATTCTTCGAGGACATCCGCCGGCATCAGGCCGACGAGCAACGTTCCGTCCGGGCGTTGCAGGAGCGGCACGCCTTGATGATCCGCCTCAGCCCACTGATCATTCCAGGCCCGAAGAATCGCATCTACGGTGGTGGCCTCTGTGCCGACAATCTGCGCGGGGGCAAACCCCTGACGTTCGGCCTCCCGCTGTAGCACCATCTCATCGGAGAGATCCTGGCCGTCCACCCAGAACGACCGATACAACGATCGCACAAACTCCCCGCCCCGAAGCGGGTCAATGTGAAGCGCGCGCGCAGACGCGGCAATCGCCCGCCCGGTATTGGGTTTTCCCGGCGGCACAGCGATCGGCAACTCGGGCGCGAGCCGGCGGACCATCTGCACCTCCTGCTTCAATTCAGCTGCCAGGTGCCCTGCCCACCCAGCCATCGGGACCGGCAGATGCGGTGCATGCTGGACCCCCTGCCAGGAAATCCGATCCATTACGCCAAATGAATGGAGGCGTTCATGCATCGCATAACAAAAGGGACAGTTAAAATCGCTGTACAACCGAATGCGGCTCATTTCATTACCAGGTCAAATCCGCTGGAGTGGCAGTCCCTCCAGCGACATCTTCCAATAGACTGCTGGACACCATATTAGCGCTTTCAAAAAACGAAAGAGCGCAGAACTTGAGACGATGAGAAGTGAAACCCGGAGGATGGTCAAAAAGGCCGTCCAGCGAGGCCGCAGCAATGCGAGGAGGTGAGGCGTACCCTTGCGGTACGTTGAGCCTCGGAGGTTCACGACGCGCTGAATAAAGCGCGTCACGTTTGTGAACGCCGCCGAGACGGTGAGGCGGCAGTGTCTTGCGAGAACGAAGCGGGCGGGCTTTTTCACCATCCTGTCAGACCGGATTATTCATGAATTCCGTCGCGAGGCGTTCGAGACGGAAGCCCGTCGAGGCTTCTCGCACGTAAGGCCGACGCAGGCGTACTGGCAGTCCGTCGAGGAGGCCGAACGAGAAAAGCTTCGCCGGGCAATAGGATCGGACGACGGAGCAGGTATCCATGAATAGTCCGGGCTAAGGAAGAATGGCGATGATACGAACCGGCGCCCCTGTTCCATCGGCAATTTTCATCGGGAGCGCCATAACCGTGGCACCCGAGGCGGGGACTTCATCCAGTCGCGCCACATTCTCCAGCCCATAGAGGCCGGCTCCGTTCACGATCCGGTGCACCACAAAATCCTGCGAGGGACCATAATCGATGCTGGCTGTATCAATTCCGATTCCGGAGATATGTCGTTCCGTCACCAGAAACTCCGCGACTTCCTGTGAGAAACCCGGGAAATGTAGCGACGTCGGCACATCCGGCGTGGCGCTGCCGAAATACCGTTCACGATCCTTCCAGTACACACCCCATCCCGTGAGCACCAGGACAATGGCCCCCGTCGGAATCCTATTGTGCGCAGACTCCCATCGATGGATATCCGACAAGGAGAGTCGATAGTCGCGATCTGCCGCCACCGCAGCGCGAACATCGATGACCACCGCAGGGCCGATGAGGCGGTCGACCGGAATGCCATCGATTCCCGCTTGCCCCTGCGCAAAATGAACGGGCGCATCCATGTGCGTTCCGGCATGCTCGGACAGCGCCACCTGCCCTGTGGCGTACCACTTTTCCGTCGGCGTACCTCCCCGTTCGGTCGAGTCACGATGAAAGGGAGGATTGGCAGGCCAGACTTGAGTGGTCTCATCGAACGTGTAGGTCAGGTCCACGAATCGTTGCGCCGCGTCGGCGGCACTCCAGCCACTCAGCACCATCACCAGGACCCATCGACCCGCAACCGGCACTCGCATCATCCACGGCCTGACTTGTTGCTTTGGAACCATCATCCACGCTCCCATCACCGGCCTCGTACGACAACCTGCTCAGAACGCCCCACCTATCGAATCAGGCGAAAATACGGTACCCTCTCCTCCTCGCGCAGTGCAACTAAGAAGAGACGGGACATGCCGAACCATTCAAGTCGGAATACCGATCTGCAATTTTCAGGAGAGCGCTTTTCTGTGGAGTATCGTCTGCACGGATCGGCTGCCGATGCACGCAGGCGGGCAGACCTGCTCTGCATCGACCAGACGGTCGAAGCGGCCGATCATGTCATTCCCTCCGGAATCATTCGAGATCAGCTTCTGGGTCGGGTGATTCAGCTTGAGGCAATCACCCCCGAATCTCACCGCGCCGTGATCAGTTTCCCCGTCGAACTGCTCGACGGGACCATGAGCGCGCTCCTTCACATGATCATCGGCATGGCCGGCCTGCAGGGACAGATCCGCGTCACGGACCTCTCATTGTCCGATGCGGTCGCGTCCCGGTGGACGCGGCCTCGATACGGCTCGCGTGGCCTCCGCGACCTGCTGCGAGTCCCCCGACGTCCGCTGATCTGCGCGGTATTGAAGCCGCTCGGGTATTCTCCACGGCAGCTGGCTGAGCTGGCCCACGAGTTCGCCCTGGGTGAGGTGGATCTGATCAAAGACGACCAGAGTCTGCGCGATCATACTTTTTGTCGATTCGAGGAGCGGGTCGCCCGTTGCGCCGAAGCCATCGCCAAGGCCTCGCGCCAGACCGGAAAACGGTGTCTCTATGCGCCGCATATCTCCGGCCCCTGGCCCTCGCTCGTGGAACAGGCCGCCAAGGCAACGCAAGCGGGCGCGGGTGCGCTCCTGCTCTGTCCCGGCCTGACCGGCTTTGACGCCATGGCGTCCCTGGCTCAGCTTTCCTCATTGTCGCTGCCCCTCCTCGCCCATCCGGACTTTCTCGGAAGCCACTATGTGACGTCGGACTGCGGCATCGCTCCCGCAGTTCTGTTCGGTCTTCTCCCGAGGCTGGCCGGCGCCGATATCACCATCTACCCGACCTATGGCCTGAACTACCCGATATCGGAAGAGGACTGTCGTCAGATTGCCGCGGCATGCCGGCGAGCACTCGGTGGCTGTCCCCCCATTCTCCCGACCGCCGCAGGAAGAATGACCGCGTCGCGCATTCGCGAGATGATCACCCTCTACGGTTCGGACCTCGTCTTTATTCTCGGCAGCGACCTACGACGAGAGCCGACACACATCCACTCTGCCTGTCTGGATTTTCTTCGCCTTGTCGAAGCGGAGACATGCGCATCCCCCTGATACTGCTTCGCACACTGAAGGAGATACCTCCTATACTATTGATATTACGCATATAACTGAACCATCACCAACAGGCATCTGATGCAAATCCAGGAGCCTGATTCGACCTGCACCGAGCACAGGGCCACTCGTAATATATGCCGATACATCCGCCGGCCCCTTTGTTTATCAAGTTTCTTCTGCTCCGGTCCGATATAGCCCATAGCCTGAAGTGCTTACGTATCGACCGACGGGTCCCGTGCAAAAGAAACACCCATGGCGCTGCTTCGAACCTCAGACGAAACATCCAAACTCGACACGTCCGACACCTTGGTGCTCCGTCCGGAGCATCTCCGCCTGGGCATGTATGTCGACCTGAATTGCTCCTGGTTCAAGCATCCCTTCCCACGCCGGTCGTTCAAACTCACCTCCCAACATCAGATCACGACAATCAAAGGCCTTGGATTGGCCACCGTATTGGTCTACCCGCGGGAATCGGACCCGGAGACGGACGAAGAGGGCAACGCAATCCAGCCGACTCCTTCGTCGAGCGGCGTTTCGGAAGCGGCCGCGCAGACCCGCGCAGCCGAGGCCGGCGCCGAACCGGAGGCTCCGACCCCGGCCGAAGAAGAGCAGCCCACCCATGGCGACTACCACCAGGCGGTCGAACTCGCCTCCACCGCCTATCGGCAGATGCTGGATCAGAGTTCGCAGATGATGAAAAACCTCGTCAGCGGATCAGAGGAGGGATTGCGGCACGCGCAGTCCATGATCGGCGGGCTCAGCACGCTCTTGACCAACACGGAAGCCGCCGGCACGGTCGCAAGCGCCTTCGACCCGGAAGAGATCGCCAACGCCAACCTGTTGCATGCCCTCAATGTGGCGACGCTATCCATGATCGTGGCGCAGCAATTCGACATCGACCAGGAGGCGCTCCAACTGATCGGCATGGCCGGACTGCTCCTCGACGTGGGTGAGCAACGCATCCCGCGTCACATCCTGCAGAACCGTGCCCGTCGTTCAGAAGTCGAGAATGTGAAATATCAGCTGCATCCCTACCTTGGGGTCGAGATGCTCAGACGATTCCCCGGGTTTCCCGAGGAAGTGCTGGATGTCATCCGCAGCCACCATGAACGGCTCGATGGGTCCGGCTACCCCGAGAAACTCAAGGGCGACCAAATCTCGCTCCCCACCAGGATCGTGAGCGCTGTGGACCACTACGAGGCGCTCGTCAATAGCTTTCATCCTGAAGACGCCCTTTCGCCGTCGGAAGCGTTGGCGACGATGTACAAGCATCAACAGCGACTGTTTTCGCCGGAAGTCCTGATCGCGATGATCCAATCGCTGGGCGTGTTTCCGCCCGGAACCGTCGTGTCGCTGACCGACGGCTCGTTCGGACAGGTGCTCAATATCAATTTCAAATACCGTCTCAAGCCCCTCGTGCTGCTGCACGACCAGGCTGCCCCCGCCGATCAACCCCACACCATCGATCTCCAAACAGAGCCGGAACTCAGCATTCTTCGGGCTATCCCGAGGGGCGAGTTGCCGGCGAATGTGGTCGAGTACTTTCGCATCAAGCGATGGACCGGCTACTTCGTCCAATCGTCCATGCGCGCCGCCTAGCCCAACCGGGCGCCTCGTCCCGAGCAGACAGCTGGCAGCGCCGGCCTGCAGTATGGTATCTCCCTCGCATGGCCAAGCCACGCGTCCTCCTGGTTATTCCTCCGTTGACCCAACTGAATACGCCCTATCCTGCGACCGCCTACCTAACGGGATTCCTGCGTTCACGGGGATATGAGACCGCGCAAGCCGACCTCGGCCTCGAAATGGTGTTGCGCCTCTTCTCTCGATCAGGGCTGGAACGGGCGTTTACCCGCATCAAGCAGACGGATCGGCCGTGGCGAGGGGAAGTCCAACAGATCCTGGCCCTTGAAGACGCTTATCTCCAAACTATCCAGCCCGTGATCGCGTTTCTCCAAGGGAAGGACCCGATGTTAGCTCCCCACCTCGCACGCCCGGGATTTCTTCCGGAGGGCCCCCGTTTTGCCGCTGATCGTCGGCCCGGAGAAGGATCGCTCGCAGCCTCGCCGACGGACACCGCCCGGCACCGCGCCACGCTGTACATTGAGGACCTCACGGACCTCCTCCAGAGTACCGTGGCTCCCCACCTGTTTCTCAATCGTTACGCCGAACAGATCATGCAGGCCACCTCGTCATTCGACCGGATCGAGGACGCTCTGACTCGACCGCTCAGCCTCACGGACGAATTGCTGCTCGAGGCGCTCCGGCCTCATCTCCACCGGACCGTACCCGATGTCGTGGGCCTCACGATTCCCTTTCCCGGCAATCTGTTCGGCGCGTTGAGGATTGCGCAGGCGATCAAGGCACAATCACCACATATCGTCGTTGTCCTGGGCGGCGGATATGTGAACACCGAACTGAGACGACTCGAAGACCCACGACTGTTCCGGTACGTGGATTATGTGACGCTCGACGACGGGGAACGCCCCTTCCTCTGCCTCCTGGAACACCTGGCGGGCGGGCGGCCGGAGCCCCTGCTCCGGCGGACGTTTCTCTGCAGAGACGGGCGCGTCATATTTCGAGACGGCAGTCAGGAACCGGACATTCCAATGCATGAGCTCGGCCGACCGACCTATGCCGGACTCCCGCTGACCGATTACCTCTCGATCCTCGACAGCCTGAACCCCATGCATCGGCTCTGGTCGGAAGGCCATTGGAACAAGTTGACCGTGGCGCACGGCTGCTATTGGAAGCAGTGCACGTTTTGCGATGTCGGGCTGAACTATATCTCGCGCTATGAGATGACGCCGACCGACGTCCTGATCGACCAGATCGAGGCGTTGATTCAAGAAACCGGGCAACGGGGCTTCCATTTCGTCGATGAGGCCGCACCGCCGGCCGCGCTCAAATCCCTGGCCCTTCGCCTGCTGGAAACCGGCCTGACCATTTCCTGGTGGGGGAACATTCGATTCGAAGAGGCGTTCTCCCCCGATTTGGCAAGGCTGCTGGCGGCATCCGGTTGCATCGCCCTCACCGCCGGGCTCGAAGCCGCATCGGATCGCTTGCTCGAACGGATGAAGAAAGGGATTACGGTAGACCAAACGGCGCGGGTGGCGGCGGCCTTTCGCCAGGCCGGCATCCTGGTGCATGCCTATCTCATGTACGGGTGTCCCGGCGAGACCATCGCCGACACGGTCGATTCACTGGAACGTGTGCGGCAACTGTTCGCGAACCATCTGCTGCAGTCCGCCTTCTGGCACAAATTTACGGCCACCGCCCACAGTCCCATCGGGCTCAACCCGGCCGCGGAAGGCCTCACGATCCTCGGCCCGACCTTCGCAGGGTTTGCCGAAAACGATCTCCGCCACGCCGACCCCAACGCCACCTGCCCACCCTGGCTCGGCGAAGGCCTGCGCGCCGCCTTGCTCAACTACATGGAACAGGCCGGATTCGATATTCCGGCCCAACGCTGGTTCTCACATCGGGTGAAACCGCCTCGGGTGACGAAGACCTGGCTCACGCAGGCGCTGGCGACTTCCTCCGACGTGCCACTGACCGCCGAACGACGTTGCGTCTGGATCGGCGGCCGGCCTGTGATCGCGGCAACCGGACGTACCCGCACCAGGATCATCCTCCCGACACGCACCGAAGATTTTACGATCAGCCTGGCGTCTCCGCACACCGAATGGTTGCTCCGCTTCCTGCACGCATCGACGCCTTCGCCCCGCCGGACGAATCACGACTACCCCCGTCTCGCCGAAGTCCGTGATCACTTTCCGGTCGCCGGCACGCGCGGATTCGACCGATTCAGCAGGAGCGCCGCCTGGCAGTCGATCCGCCAAGCGGGCCTCCTCCTGGTCTGATCTCGTGATTCCTGCCCTGTGACGCCGCTTCTCCATCGGCGAACTTTCCCATCACAATCGGCGGCAAAGTAGAACGGGGGAGGCAGGCTCATAGCCGCCTCCCCCGTTCATGACTACTCGTCGAAGCTCGCGCTACTTATTGGGCTGCGGAGTCAGCCGAAGATAGGGCTTGATCGATTTGAAGCCCTTCGGAAACAGCGTCTTGGCTTCGGCATCGTTCACCGCCGGCGTGATGATGCAATCCTGCCCGTCCTTCCAGTTCACCGGGGTCGCCACCTTGTATTTCGCCGTCAGCTGCAGGGAATCCACCACGCGCAGCAATTCGTCGAAATTCCTCCCGCAGGAGGCCGGGTAGGTCAGCATCAACTTGATCTTCTTATCCGGCCCGATCACGAAGACCGATCGCACGGTCATGCTATCCAGCGAGTTCGGGTGGATCATGTCATACAGATCGGCGACCTTCTTCTCCGGGTCGGCAATGATCGGGTAACTGACCGTACAATTCTGAGTTTCGTTGATGTCCTTGGTCCAGCCGCGATGCGAATCCAACGGGTCCACGCTGATGGCGAGAATCTTGACGCCACGCTTATCGAACTCCCCTTTGATCCTCGCCATATACCCCAATTCCGTCGTGCAGACGGGGGTATAATCCTTCGGGTGTGAAAACAGAATCCCCCACCCGCCGCCCAGCCATTCATGAAAGTTGATCGTCCCTTCCGTCGTCTCAGCTGTAAAGTTTGGGGCATCGTCGCCCAATCGTAGTCCCATGATTCCCTCCTTCGATGTCAGGTCTGACTTGGTGATGGCACTGCGTAAGAGAGCAGAAAGACAGGGTTAGAGTACCGTTTCTCGTCAGTCCGGCGCAAGCGGAAGCTTACGAAGCATGCGCAACCCCGGAGCCGGGAGAAACCGCCTGCCCCCTCAAGTTTTCACTCACGTATCCGATAAGAACCTCAGGTGCCACAGGAGGAGCGCATGGAGAACACCACACCACCCGCCACCGGACTCCGGATCTCCAACGATCCTATGTACCGCTTGCTTCGCGAGGGATGCATCAAGGAGTTCAACGTCAAACGGGCGGGAGGCGAGCCGGTCGACCTGACCCGCTGCGATTTGCGGGGCCTCGACTTACGTGGGCTGGAGGCGGATGGATTGGACTTCAGCGAGTGTTACTTTCGGCAAGCCGATCTTCGAGGTATCGATTTCCGCAACGCGAAGCTCGAAGGAGCCAGCATCAATGCGGCCAAGATTTCCGGGGCCTACTTCCCGATTGAATTGAGCGCGAGTGAAATCGAGCTCTCACTGCTGCACGGGACGCGAATGCGCTATCAGCCGAAGCTCTGATCCTCTCCAGACCGCTCAACCGCCCGTCAAATTCAGCCTGACCCGAACCTGTTTTCCCTCTGAAGGCGCCAGCTCCGCGTCAATCAGGAAGACGCGATCCTCGGGCAACCCGCCCTGCTCAATCAGATGCTCACGAATGGCCCTGGCGCGTCCTTGCCCCATTTGGCGCAATTCTGAGTCCTCAACCGTCATCGCCGGAGAAAGCTGCTGTCGCAGTTCGTCGGCCGTCATGACCCGTTCGACGAATTTGCCCCCCGGAAGCTCTTCACGCTTCATCGGTTGCTTTCCCAACTTCTCCGCATAGAGATCGCTCAGAAGTTCAAACTCCCGCGAGGGCGAGGGCACAGCCTGCAGATTTTTGGTTCCGCCCTGAGTAAACCGTCGCTGCACCTCGGCCCCAATTTTCTGCAAGGCCAGGGCTTCGCGGTCTCGCGCAGGATCGGCCGCACCCGCCACATCCACCCGCAACGCCGGTCGTTCCTGGAGTGCCTTGGCAATCGACTCGATCTTTCGCTGTTCTGCACTCTCCAACACCTCGCTGCCGGCCATGAAGTCGATGAACTGCAAGTCTTCACCGCCGCCGCCGACAAGGCCTCCCAGGGCCGAAAATGGAGAGGTCGCCACTTTGGTGATCAGATTGACCAACGCATTCAACACCACCCGGCCATAGCGAAAATCCGGCTCGTTCAAATCACCGCGCACCGGCATATCGATATCGATCCGCCCCCGACGGTCCTTCAACAACCCCACGGCCAGCCGAACCGGCAGGCTCGTGGCATCCGGACTGTCGGTTTTCTCTCCGAAGGTCAGCTGATCGACCAGGACCTTATTCTCCCCTACCAGTTGCTGCTTCGACACCTGATACATCAGATCGAGAGAGAGCTTGCCCTTGGTGATCGGATAGCCGACATACTTACCCGCGTAGGGCGACACGGCCGTCAGGTCGACGCCCTTGAACAGGAAGGTCAGGTGCGTATACGTATCCTCGCTGAGGGGATTGATCTGCCCCTGAATCTTGAGCGGTGCCACTTCGTCGACGGTCCCGGTCAACGCCACCTCCGCCTTTGCGATCTGCTTTGAAGACAGGCCCTTGATCGTGCCGCTCAGGTCTTGAATTCCGGTGGTGACAACCGGTTCGATCGACTCGTCGATGAACATGGCCGACAATTTTGACAATCGCACGACATTCACGTCGATGGGGGTCGGAGCCG